>DATGJU010000226.1:0-6400 GCA_035295045.1 Chthonomonadaceae bacterium | reverse complement strand
CCCGGTTCTCGTTGGTTCCGTAGTCGGAATAGCCGTCGGTGAAGTACCCGACGCGCGAGTCGAAGTACCGGCCCTGCATCGGCTTTTCCGGCAAGAGAATGAGACTGTGGTGCACCGTGGTCGTGACGGCGCCGCCGCGATTGTAGGTCACGACCGCCCGGGCCTCGATATTGTTCGGGAACGCCTTGATCCGGTCCAGGTACGAACGCGACGGATCCGCGCCGGAGCCTCCTGGCACCGGCGCGCCGTCGCCGGCGTACAGCCGCGTCACGTCGATGACGGCCGACTTGTTGTCGCCCTCGGCCTCGACGGGAAATGTCATGATGATCGGCGGCACATTGGCGATGTCGACCGCCCGCTGGATCGCCGACTTGCCGTCACCACGGTTCTGGAATGTCATCGCCCGCATATAGATCGTATTGATGTGCCGCTCCCAGCATATCACCTTTTCGCCGACGTGCGTGCCGCCGTAGCCGAATCCGGACCCGGTCTGCGCCAGCTCGGTCTGCCACAGCATCGCGCGATCGTACATCGCGGTCGGGATCTCGAAGTAGACCCTCTCGTCGATCCGGTGGACCGTGAACATTCCCTTTTCCGACTTGGCCTCCGCCGTGATGACCTCCTTGTAAGGCTTCGGAGTGCCGGGCTTTACCGGCGGCTTGGCGGGCGCGGCCTTCGGGTCGGCCGGCTTCTGACCGGCTGCGGGCGCGGGCTGCTGAGGCGCAGGCGCGGGTGGCGCGGGACTCGGCGGCGTGGGCTGCTGCGCGAGCGCCGCTGTCGAGAGGCAGGCCGCAAGCGAAAGCAGCGCGCCGGCGCGCATAACGGAGTGGAACGGTAGCAAGGTCAACCTCCTATGGGGGACGGACGATCGGACGGCTCGGTATTCAGATGTTCGAGTATGCAGGTCTTCGGGTTCGATGGCACACGCGTCGTACTATATGATCGGTCGGTCGGGGCTCATATCTGCACCTCGCCACAGAGTGCGATGCATACGTTATACCACAGCGTCGAGTTGGTTGCAGGTAGTCGGTAGCTGGCGGTCGGTAGCTGGTAGCTGATGGTCGGTAGCTGGTAGGCCGCATTTGCCAACTGCCGACTACAAGCTACCAGCTACAAGCTACAAGCTACAAGCCAACCGTCTGGCCGCCGTCCACGATGAGGGTCTGGCCGGTGATGTAGGCGGCGGCGTCGGAGGCGAGAAATACCACCGCGCTCGCGAGCTCGTCCGGACGGCCGAGACGGCGCGCCGGTATCTTCTCGACCGCCTGCTGCCTCGCTGCCTCGAAGGATATTCCCTGCGCGTCCGCGTTACGCTCGTGGAGGTGCTTGAGCCGGTCGGTGTCGTAGGAGCCTGGGGCGACGTTGTTGCACGTGATCCCGTAGGCCGCGAACTCGTTCGAGAGCGTCTTGAGGAGCCCCACGATCCCGGCCCGGAATGTATTCGAGAGCAGCAGGCCGGGTATCGGCTGCCGGACGGAGGTGGATGTGATCACCACGATGCGTCCCCAGTTCGCCGCCTTCATGTGCGGCAGCGCGCCGCGGATCATCCGAACGGCCGCGTAGAGCGTCGAGTCCAGGCCTGCCTGCCAGTCCGCCTCCGTGAGCCGATCGAACGTCCCGGCTGGCGGTCCGCCACTGTTTGGCACCAGGATGTGAAGCGCACCGAAGTGGGCGGCGGTCTGCTCGACGATCCGGCCGGCGTCGGTAGCGCTGGTGACGTCCGCGACGAGCGGCAGGACCTCGGCGGCCGTCTCGCCCTCGATTCGCTCCGCCGCCGCCTCGATATCCGCCCGCGTCCGCGAGCAGATCGCCACTCGCGCTCCCTCGCGCGCCAGCCCGAGCGCCGTCGCGTAGCCCAGTCCCTTACTCGCCGCCGCCACCAGGGCTACGCGGTCCTTTAATTCTAAATTCATCTGAATCCGCCCCTCCGACTATGAGACTTGCGGCGCTCGATTCGTTTAGAGTACACTGCTCCCAGTTCGCCTCGGGAGTGATACGAATGAGATCGTCCGGTTATCGCGGCCTGGCCGCCACTCTATTCCTGCTTTTCGCCGCCTGCTCCTTCACCAGGGCACAGTCCGCACCATTCACGCTGCCGCCGCCCGCGGACACCGTCGACGCGCTGCGCCGATCGTTCTACACCTACGACCGGTCGCTGCCGCTGCACGCGGACGTGAAGCCCCTGGACTCGACGGCCGACCACACGCGCTACAGCCTTGCTTACGACAGCGCGCACGATCAGCGAGTTACGGCGATCCTCTCCATTCCGAAGCGCTTCGCGGCGCCGTTCCCGGCCGTTCTGCTGATGCACGGCTCCGGCGGCCACAAGGACGCCGACTACATCAAGTCGGCCAGCTTCATGCTGACGGCCCAGGGCTTCGCGACGATCTCCGTCGACGCGCAGTACCGCGGCGATCGCAAGCGCACGGACGTTACCGGCGAGCTGCTCAACCCCGACTCCTTCCGGATGCGCGACGCCTGGGTGCAGACCGTGGTGGACCTGCGCCGTGCCGTGGACTACCTCGCCAGCCGGAACGACATCGACATGAGCCGCGTCGGCTACCTGGGATTTAGCATGGGCGGAATGCTGGGAGCCTGCCTCGGCGGCGTAGAGGGGCGCATATCCTGCTTCCTGCTCGCCGTGCCCGGCGGAGGTCTGGTGAAGATTGCGCAGGAGCTGGATAAGCATCCCGCGCTCAAGGCCTACTGGCCCGTCACGCTGACGCCGGAGGTGATGAAGCGCGTCGAGGAGTTCGCGCTGGTCTGCGATCCGATCCACTTCGTCGGCAATATCCTGCCGCGGCCGCTCTTGATCATCGTGGCCAAGCACGATGAGCTGATCCCGCCGGAGGCGTCCCAGATGCTCATCGACGCGGCGCACGCGAACGAGGCCATCAACGTCAAGCGGATGGAGACCAGCCACGTGCTTGCGCCGGCCGTGATCTTCGACGTCCGCGCCTTCTTCATCCAGCATCTCGGCCAGCGCACACCCCTGGCCGCCGCGCGGTAATTTGTAGCTGGTCGCTGGTAGCTTGTTCCCCGATTCACTCATACCGGTGGCGAGGCCGCGGACCCCGGTTCCTGGTTCACTGGCGTTATGCGTTTGATCGACCTGGGCGATTAGTGCGGGAGGGCGGATGCGGACGTACGGAGTCGGATTCGTCGGGTTCGGGTTTATCGGGAAGGTGCACGCGCACGCGCACCGCGCCCTGCCGCTGTTCTTCGATCCGCCGCCTGCGGATACGCGCCTGGCCGGCGTCTGCACCACTTCGGAAGCGTCCGCGGCCAAGGCGGCGAGCCAGGCAGGCTTCCCGTTTCACACGACGGACCTGGCGGCCCTGCTCGCGCGGCCGGACATCGATATGGTCCACGTCTGCGCTCCCAACGATGCACATTTCGAGGCCGTCCGCGCCGCGCTGGTAGCCGGCAAGCACGTCTATTGCGACAAGCCGCTCGCCCGGACCGTCTCGGAGGCGGAGCAGCTGGCGGAGTTCGCGGCGGGTTCGGATCGCCTTTGCGCGGTCACCTTCAACTACCGTTTCGTGCCGGCGGTCCTTCGCGCCGCGCAGCTCATTGGTTCCGGTTTTCTCGGGGACCTGCTGTCGTTTCGCGCGGCCTACCTGCACGCCGGCTATGTCGATCCTGCCCGCCCCTTTTCATGGCGGACGGACTTCGCGCGCAGCGGCGGCGGCGCGATCATGGACCTCGGCGCGCACGTGATCGACCTGATGCGCTTCCTCCTGGCAGACCGGGGCGTACCTCGCGCCGGTGAGCTCGCGGAAGTGAGCGCGGATCTTCAGACGATCATAGGAAGCCGGCGGGACGCGAAAACCGGCGTGGCGCGAACTGTAGACGTGGACGACATTGCCCTCGCTACCTGCCGGCTGGAGGGCGGCGCGACCGGCACGATCGAGGCCTCCCGCCTGGCGACGGGCGTCCAGGACGAACTTCGCTTTGAGCTGCATGGCACTGGCGGCGCCCTGCGCTTCAACCTGATGGACGCCAACTGGCTCGACGCCTACGATGCCACCGAGCCGGAGGCGCCGCTCGGTGGCGACCGCGGCTATCGCCGGATCGAGTCTGTTACCCGCTATCCGAAGCCTTATGCGCTCGGCGCGACGAAGAACTCGATCGGCTGGCCGCAATTTCACATTCACTGCCTGCACGACTTTATCGATAGTGTGGCGCGGCGTGAGGAGGGACGCGAGCCGACCGGCCTATCCGCCACCTTCGAGGATGGCCTGGCCACGCAGCGCGTCATCGCCGCCTGCCAGAAGTCCAGCGCCGCCGCCGGCCGATGGATCGCCGTCAATGCGTAGCCTCCGGCTGCCGCGAGAGCTGCCGACCATCGGGCTGATTGCCGCCATGTGCATCGGCCTTGCGGCGACGCGGCCGGCGTTCCGGGAGCCGAGCAATCTGGCGGCGGTGGGGCAGTCGGCCACGTTCATCGGCGTGCTGGCCTGCGGCGAGGCGTTCATTATCCTCGGCGCGGGCCTGGACCTGTCCGTAGGCTCCATCATGGCCGTCAGCGCCTGCGCGGCGGCGGCCGGCATCGCGGCCGGCTGGAACTGGGTTGCGGCTGTGGCGGCAGGACTGGCCTGCAGCCTTGTCGCCGGAGCAATCAACGGCGGCCTCATCACGGACCGGCTGCCGCTCCCACTCGTCTCGGGCCTCGTTCAGCGGCTCGGGCTCAAGCTGCGCTCCGTGCCGCGTCCGCCGATCCTCACGACGCTCGCGACTCTGCTGCTCTTCCGGCACGGCGTCAGCATCCTGACGCGGAACCGCAGCTACGATGAGTTCGGTTCGATCGCGCCGGGCCTGGCGTGGCTCGGCCAGCCCTCCGTCGCGATCGGAGCGTTCGCAGCCGTCGTGGCCGCCTTCGCGCTCGTATCCCTGCGCGCCCGCTTCGGCCGCTGGACGGTAGCGATGGGCGGCAGCGAAGCGGCGGCGCGGCTCTCGGGCGTGCCGACGGACCGCGTCAAGCAGGCGGGTTACGCGCTCTCCGGGCTGTGCGCCGGCATCAGCGGAATCCTTACGATGGCCTTCAACAACCACGCGCAGTGGGACATCGGCCGCGGCGCGGAGCTGGACGCGATCGCGGCCTGCGTCGTCGGCGGAGTGCGCATCACGGGTGGAGATGGCAGCATCCTCGGGGCGGCCCTCGGCGCGCTCCTGATCGCGCTGCTGCAGAACGCGCTCGTCTTGATGGGCCGGCCGAAGGAGCAGTACGGCCTGATCACCGGCGCCGTTATTCTTGCCGCGGCGGTTCTGGAGCAGGCGCGCCTCCACCGCCGCGAAAGGGAGGGAGCGCAGACATGACCGCAGGCGCCAGGGCCTCCGAGCCGCAAAGGTGGCGAATGCCGGTCGAGACAGGCGTCGCAATCGTGCTGGCGGCGGTCATGGTCTACTTCAGCGTGAAGCTTCCGGACTTTCGGTCCGAGCCCAACGTGCGGCTGATAGTGAAGCAGGTGGCCGAGCTGGCCGTTATCTCCGCCGGGATGACGCTGGTGATCGCGACCGGCGGCATCGACATCTCGGTCGGCTCGGTGATGGCGCTGTGCGCGATGGTGTTGGGCTGGCTCTGCGTGAACGCCCATGCGCCGATCGGCCTGGCCTGCCTCGGCGCGGTCGCCGTGGGTGCCCTGTGCGGGACGGTCAACGGAGTACTGATCGCCCGCGTCAGGCTGCCGTCGATCATCGTGACGCTGGCGATGTTCGCCGCCGCCAGCGCTGCCGCAACGATGTTCAACGGCGGCAACAGCATCTCCGGCCTGCCCGAGTCGTTCACCGACCTGTTGGACCGGCGGGACATCCTCCACCTGCCGGTGCTGTTATGGCTCGGCCTGGCCTCGCTCGTGGCCGGCGCGGTGGCGCTCAAGTTCACCACCTTTGGCCGGGAGCTGCTTGCCCTGGGCGGCAACCGCACGGCCACGTTCCTCTCCGGCCGGCCCACGGTCCGCACGGAGGCGCTGGTCTACGTGCTGAGCGGTGCGGCCGCAGGCCTGGCGGCAGTGATCAACGTGGCCAAGCAGGCGACGGCCGCCCAGGGCACCGGCCAGTTCATGGAGCTGACGGCAATCACGGCCGTCGTGCTCGGCGGCACCATCATCACCGGCGGCCGGGCAACGCTTCTCGGCACCGCCCTCGGCGTCCTGACGATCGGCGCCCTCCAGAGCGGCGTGCGCCTCCTCGGCCAGGAGGACCAGCTCGCCTGGTTCCTCATCGGCGCCGCGCTCCTGCTCGCCGTCGAAGCACAGAAGTGGAGAGGCCGAACCGGTGCTTGATACAAGCCAGGGCAGAAGGCGAGGACGGCCATAGGCGCGACAATGAAGGGCCTGACGGCCAAGAGGCAGGCAGTACCCGATTCCGGGACTGAAATCCGCCTCCGTGACTACTGAAA
>DATGJU010000225.1:0-9097 GCA_035295045.1 Chthonomonadaceae bacterium | reverse complement strand
GGCCCGACTCCGCCGCGCGCAAGGCCGGCCTGCGCCTCGACAAGTTCGAGGAGGCGACGCTGGACCGCGGCGGCCATGCGGCGATCGTGAAGGGCAAGCCGGAGCAGAGCGAGCTCATCCGCCGCGTCACCGGCCAGGGGCCGGTCATGCCGCCCGCGCCCGGCCACAAGCCGCTCGCGGCCGCGCAGATCGCCGTCCTCAAGCGCTGGATCGCCGAGGGCGCCGAATACGAGCTGCACTGGGCCTACCAGCCGCCCGTGAAGCCCGCGCTGCCCGCGGTTAAGAACGCGGCCTGGGTCCGCAGCCCGATCGACCGGTTCATCCTGGCCAAGCTGGAGAGGGAGGGGCTGACGCCGGCGCCGGAGGCCGACCGCCGCACGCTCGCGCGCCGCGTGAGCCTGGACCTGACCGGCCTGCCGCCGGAGCCGGCCGATGCCGAGGCGTTCGTCCGCGACAAGTCCCCGAACGCCTACGAAAAGCTGGTCGATAAGTACCTCGCCAGCCCTCACTGGGGCGAGCATCGCGGCCGCTACTGGCTGGACGCGGCGCGCTACGCCGACACGAACGGCATCCACTTCGACAACTACCGCGAGATGTGGTCCTACCGCGACTGGGTCGTCCGGGCCTTCAACCAGAACATGCCCTTCGACGAGTTCACCATCCAGCAGATCGCGGGCGACTTGCTCCCGAACCACACGCTGGATCAGGAGGTCGCGACCGGGTTCAACCGCTGCAACATCACCTCGAACGAGGGCGGCCTGATCGAGGAGGAGTACCGCGTCCTCTACGCCCGCGATCGGACCGAGACGACGTCGCAGGTCTTTCTCGGCAGCACGCTCGGCTGCGCGGTCTGCCACGACCACAAGTTCGATCCGTTCACGCAAAAAGACTTCTACTCGATGTCGGCCTTCTTCAACCACTCGACGGAGCCGGTGATGGACGGCAACGTCCAGAACACGCCGCCGGTAATCGTCGTGCCGCGCGAGGAGGACAGGACCCGCTATGCGGCGCTGGGAGGCGAGATTGCCGCCGCCAAACAGCAGGTGGACTCGCGCAAGCAGCAGGCCCGCGCCGACTTCGATAAGTGGCTGGCCGGCCCGGACCGCCAGGCCACAGTGGCCAAGCTGCCGAGCGACAGGCTCGTCTTCCACGCCCCGCTGTCCGAGGGCCAGGGCCGCACCATCGAGGCCACGCTGAGCGGCGGCGCCATCAAGCTCGCGGCGGCCGGCGACCCCAAGTGGGACACTGGGCAGGTCTCCGCGAAGGCGTTCACCCGCACCGGGCCGGACGCGGTCGAGGTGGCTCAGGCCGGCGACTTCGATACGAAACAGCCCTTCTCGTACGCGGCCTGGGTCAGGCTGCCGGACGCCAACGCCGGCGGCGCGGTCTTTGCCCGCATGGACGACCAGCACGATTTCCGCGGCTGGGACATGTGGGTGGAGGGCGGCCGGGTCGGCACGCATATCATCAGCAAGTGGCCGGAGAACGCGCTCAAGACCGTCACGACCGAGCCGCTCTCGCCCGGCAAGTGGCACCACGTCTGCATCACCTACGACGGCAGCGCCAAGACCGCAGGCGTCAAGGTCTACGTCGACGGCACGGCCCGCCCGACGGCGGATCAGGCGAACGCGCTTACCGGCTCGATCCGCACGGCCGTGCCGTTCAAGATCGGGCAGCGCAGCTCCTCCTCCGTGCTCGTCGGCGCGTCGATCCAGGACGTGCGGCTCTACGACCGGCTGCTCTCCGCGAACGAGGCCTCGCTGCTCGCGAGCTCCTCCCGCGCCGGCTATCTCCTCTCGCGCGGTCCGCAGCTCGCTCCCGCCGAGAAGGACGAGCTCTACACCTGGTGGCTGGCAGGCGCCGACGAAAGCTACCGGACGCTGGCGGGCAAGCTCGCCTCGCTCGAAGCCGAGGAGCGCGCCATTCGCGCCCGCGGCACCGAGGCGCACGTGATGCACGAGAAGAGCGACGAGGCGATGGCCTACGTCCTTGCGCGCGGCGAGTACGACAAGCGCAAGGATAAGGTCACGCCGAACACGCCGGCCGTCCTGCCATCCATTCCCGCCGGCGAAACCAGGGACCGGCTCGCGCTCGCGAAGTGGCTCGTCCGCGCGGACAATCCGCTGACGGCGCGCGTCACGGTCAATCGCTTCTGGCAGCAGGTTTTCGGCGACGGAATCGTCACCACGCCCGGCGACTTCGGCGTGACCGGCGCCCTGCCGACCAACCAGCCGCTCCTGGACTGGCTCGCCGTCGACTTCCGTGAGCACGGGTGGGACGTGAAGCGCTTCTTCAAGCAGGTCGTCATGTCCGCGGCGTATCGACAGTCGGCCGTCGTGACGCCCGAAAAGCTGCGCAAGGACCCGCTGAACAAGCTCGTCTCGCGCGGCCCCCGCTTCCGCATGGACGCCGAAATGGTCCGGGACTACGCGCTCGCCGCGAGCGGCCTGCTAGTGCCCAAGATCGGCGGGCCGAGCGTGAAGCCCTACCAGCCGGCCGGCGTGTGGGAGGCCGTCGCGATGATCGGCAGCAATACGCGCGACTATAAGCAGGACCACGGCGACAGCCTCTATCGGCGAAGCATGTACACGCTCTGGAAGCGCGCCGCGCCGCCGGCCTCGATGGATATCTTCAACGCCCCGTCGCGCGAGGTCTGCACCGTCCGCCGCGAGCGCACCGACACGCCGCTCCAGGCGCTGGTGACGCTGAACGACGTCCAGTTTATCGAGGCCGCGCGAACGCTGGCGCAGCATGCAATCCAGGCGGGCCCAAGCCCGGAGGGCCGGATCGACTTCATCGCGCGCCGCCTGCTGGCACGGCCCCTGCGGCCGGAGGAGACGGCGGTCGTTCGGCAGTCGCTGGGCCGGCTGACGGCCTTCTACAACGCCAACGTGAAGGACGCGGCCGAGCTGATCGCCACCGGCGAGTCGAAGCCCGATCCGAAGATCGACGCCGGCACACTCGCCGCGTGGACGATGCTGACCAACCAGATGATGAACCTGGACGAGGTGCTGAACAAATGAGCCGGAACGCGCTCGGAGCGTCCCGGCCGATTGGCGTCCGAATTAGCGAGCGAGCAGACGTGGCTCGCCCGCCCCGTCCGATCCGACCGGCCCGGCCGGTGAAGGTGCTGAACAAATGAGCGAACAGAACATCCAGCCGTTCGATGAGCGCGGCATGGCCCATCCGGTCTTCGACGAGTGGGTGCGCATGGAGACGCGGCGGCAGTTCCTGCGCCGGGGCGCGAACGCGCTCGGAATGGCCGCGCTCGCCTCGCTCGGCCTGGGCGAATCCCGCGCCTCCGCGGCCGGCCTCATCACACGCCCGACGCTCGGGGCGCACGCCGCGCTGCGCAGCCTCGACTTCCCGGCGACGGCCAAGCACGTCATCTACCTGCACATGGTCGGCGGTCCGCCGCAGATGGACCTCTACGACTACAAGCCGAAGATGAACGATTTCTACGACAAGGACCTGCCGGAATCGGTCCGCAACGGCCAGCGCCTCACGACGATGACCTCCGGCCAGGCCCGCTTCCCAATCGCCCCCTCACGCTACAAGTTCCAGCAGTACGGCAAGGGCGGCATGTGGATCAGCGAGCTGCTGCCGGAGACGGCGAAAGTCGCGGACGAGATGTGCTTCGTCCGCAGCATGCACACCGACGCGATCAACCACGAGCCGGCCATAACCTACATGCAGACCGGCAACATGGTCACGGGCCGGCCCTGCATCGGGTCCTGGGTCTCGTATGGCCTCGGCTCGCTGAACCAGAACCTGCCGACCTTCGTCGTCCTCGTCGCGCAGCCGACGAACACGGAGCAGATCCAAGCGATTTCGGCGCGCCTATGGTCCGCCGGCTACCTGCCGGGCGAGCACGCCGGCTGCTCGTTCCGCTCCTCCGGCGATCCGATCCTGTACATCAACAACCCGCCAGGCGTCACGCCGGAGGTGCGCCGAACCACGCTGGACGGCCTGAAGGCGCTCAACGAGATGACCTACAAGGCGGTCGGCGGCGACGATACGCACACGCGTATCCAGCAGTACGAGCTCGCATTCCGCATGCAGGCTAGCGTCCCCGAACTGACCGATCTCCACAACGAGCCCGAGGGCACCTACGCGCTCTACGGCGAGGCGGCCAAGAAGCCCGGCACCTTCGCGAACACGGCCCTCATGGCCCGCCGGATGGTGGAGAAGGGCGTCCGCTTCGTCCAGATCTATCTGAACAACTGGGACACGCACGCCAACGTCGCCGGCCGCCTGCCCATGCAGTGTAAGGACATCGACCAGGCCTGCCGCGGCCTCATCACTGACCTGAAGCAGCGCGGCATGCTGGATGAGACGCTCATCATCTGGGGCGGCGAGTTCGGCCGCACCATCTACTCGCAGGGCGGCCTCACGCACGAGAACTATGGCCGCGACCACCATCCGCGCTGCTACACCATGTGGATGGCGGGCGGCGGCGTCAAGGGCGGCATGGTCTACGGTGAGACGGACGACTTCTCCTACAACATCGTGAAGGATCCCGTCCACATCCACGACTTCCACGCCACGGTCCTGCGAATCCTCGGCATCGACCACGAGCGCTTCACCTACAACTACCAGGGCCTAGACCAGAAGCTCAGCGGCGTAGAGCCGGCCCGCATCGTCAAGGAGCTGCTGGCGTAGCCCTAATAGCGGCGCGCACGTTGACTGGTTGGATGATCCCCATGTGAGGGGCGCCCGGACGCACGAATGCGCGGTGATGCAGACGACCCGTACTTTGCGCCAGCAAGCAGAGGACCTGTACTCGCGCCTGGAGCCGTCCGGGCCTGTCGCGGCTGCTCGATGGAGGTGGCGCGGACGATTCTGTCCGAGGTTCGGTTCATCCCGTGCGGGGTTGCTTTCCAGAAGGGATAATCGTGTTCCCCGCATCCCACCTGCTGAACGAAACGCACGTGCAGATTGCCGTACACGACCACGGTTGTATTGCGGCTCTACATTTGGTACAATTCGAGCGAGACCTACGAACTTGATCCGCCCGCGGTCCGTGGCCGAGTACGAGGGCGCGGCATAGCGCGGGCCGCTCGCGCGCATGCGCCGGCAAGACGATATCCGAACAGGCGAAGCGCCCGGCCGCTTCGCCTGTTGTTCTGACGAGGCGCGATCGACGACGACATAAGCCGGATTCACGCGCTAGACAGCCCGGCACCAATCCAATTTATGAAGCGCCTCATCCCACCCACCCTCGATACCATCGCCTGGCTCGCGCTCGCCGTCTGGCTGGGCGGGCTCACCGCCTGCTGGCTGGTCGTGGGGCCGGCCGTCAGGCACACCGGCGGGCCGATCGCCTCCGCCCTGTTTACCGAGACGCTTCGGCGGTTTGGCGGCACGGCGGAGATCTGCGGGGCGGTCCTCGTCGGCGTCCAGTGGCTGCTCCGCCGGAGGTATCAGGCCGACCGGCAGCTATTCATCCTCGACGCGGTTCGCACGCTGGCGCTGTTCGTTGCTTTCTTTGCCGCCGAGTACTCCCGCTACATCCTGATACCGCGGCTGCAGAAGGGCCTGACCGCCTTCGGCCTGCCGGAAATCACCGTCGCGCAGGCGCTGTTCCTTGTCGTCTACGCGGCGATCACGGTCTGGCTCCAGGGCCGCGCCATCCGCCCGGTTGCCCCAGCCGCGCCCAATGCGAATCCATCTGCGAAGGCGCCGCCGGCACCTCGACAGACGGCCATGCGGAAGCGCGCAAAGTAGCGTGGCGAGGACCGATTCCGGAGCGACCAGCGCACCGGGAGGTCAGCCACCGGGCGATGTGTGACGCGAGTTTCCGCCGGGCGGTTGCCGTCGAGCGGATGGGCGTACCGCCGGTCGGTTGCCGCCGGGCGGATGGGCGTGGCGTCGGTCGGTTGCCGCCGGTCGTTTGCCGTCGGGCTGAACCCCGCGGCTGGGTGGCCTGCGGCCCATCGCCCGCCTGCGCGGGCGAGCCGTCGGGCAACTGCCGCCGGGCCAGCGGGGCGTGCCGCCGGTCGGTTGGCGCCGGTCGGTTGCCGCCGAGCGGATGGGCGTGGCGTCGGTCGGTTGCCGCCGAGCGGATGGGCGTACCTCCGGTCGGTTGCCGCCGGGCTGAACCCCGCGGCTGGGTAGCCTGCGGCTCATCGCCCGCCTGCGCGGGCGAGCCAATTAGCATTAGGCGGGTCGAGGATGATTACTTCCGGGACGCTCGATCGTCGACAACGTCTGGATTACGCCGCCCATGCCGATCGAGCGTTGGAGGGACCATGTATCGCAATAGGCTTCGGCTATATCTTCACCTGGTGTGGGCGACTTGGGATCGAATGCCGCTCATCGGACAGGACATGGAGAGGGACCTCTATCGATTCATCACCGGCGCCTGCTTGGAGCTCGGCTGCACGCCGCTCGCCGTAAATGGTATGCCGGATCACGTCCATACGCTGCTCACGTTTCCGGCAACGCTCTGCATAGCGGATATCGTCGAGCGACTCAAGGGCAGCTCATCGCGATTTGTTAACGACAAACTGCGACCGGACGAGTTTTTCAAATGGCAGGGCCACTACGGCGCATTCACGGTAAGCGCCCGCGAGAAGGAAAAGGTCCGGCACTACATCGAAAACCAGAAAGCGCACCACGCCGCCAACACGGTATGGCCGTCCGCGGAGGAGACACTGGAACCCGATCCCCCAGAGTCTACCCGCGGCTAAACACGAAAGCTACACGGCTCGCCCGCGCAGGCGGGCGATGGGCCGGAGGCCACCCAGCCGCGGGGTTCAGCCCGGCGGCCCGCGCGCCCGGCGGCCCGCGCGCCCGGCGGCCCATCCGTCCGACGCCAACCCGACTAGCGGAACGCCCCGCCGCCGCCCATCGACAGGAGAAACCATGAACCGACCGCCTAAACCGCCCATGGCTGCGGAGCTGGAGACCGAGCTTGTCAAGATCGCCGGGCGCGACGCGGTCCTCACCGAGGGCGCGGAGCTGCGCGCCTACGACTGCGACGCCTACGCCCCGGAGAAGCGGTACCCCGACGCGGTGGTGCTGCCGCGGGATACCGACCAGGTCAGCCGGGTCGTCAAGCTCTGCTGCCGGCTCGGCGTCCCGTTCACGCCGCGCGGCGCGGGCACGGGCCTCTCCGGCGGCGCGACCGCCATCGCGGGCGGCGTCGTGATCGCGACGACCCGGCTGAACCGCATCCTCGAGGCCGACGTGCCGAACCGGCGCATGGTCGCGCAGGCCGGCTGCGTCAACGTCTACCTGACGAAGGCCGTCAAGGCGAACGGCCTCCACTACGCGCCGGACCCGTCCAGCCAGGGGGCATGCACCGTCGGCGGCAACGTCGCGGAGAACTCCGGCGGCCCGCACACCCTGAAGTATGGCGTCACCACCAACCACGTGACCGGCGTCACGATGGTGATGCCGGACGGCGAGATCGTCTCGCTCGGCGGCAAGGTCGAGGACGCGCCGGGCTACGACCTGGTCGGGCTGGTGGTCGGCTCCGAAGGCACGATGGGCATCGTAACCGAGGTCACGATCCGCCTGACGCCGCTGCCGCAGTCGGTGCGGACGCTGCTCGCCGTCTTCGAGACGGTGGACCAGGCCACGCAGACCGTCTCCGACATCATCGCGGCGGGCGTCCTTCCGGCGGCGCTGGAGCTGATCGATACCTTCATCATCAAGGCCTGCGAGGACGCCTTCCATCTCGGATTCCCGCTGGACGCCGAGGCGGTCCTGATCATCGAGGTGGACGGCCTCGAGGTTGGCCTGGACGAGGAGGCGGCGCGCGCAAAGGCGATCGCCATGGGCAACGGCGCCCGCGAGGTGCGCGAGGCCCGCACCGAGCTGGAGCGCGCGCTGCTCTGGAAGGCGCGCAAGCAGGCGTTCGGCGCGCTCGGCCGGCTCGGCAAGTCGATGGTCACGCACGACGGCGTTATCCCGCGCACCCGCCTGCCCGAGGTCCTGCGCGAGGTGCGGGCGATCGCCGCGCGCCACGGCCTCGATGTCGGCAACGTGTTTCACGCCGGCGACGGCAACCTGCATCCCAATCTGCTGTTCGACGAGCGGGACCCGGCGCAGGTCAGGAACGTCCTCCACGCCGGCGAGGAGATCCTCCAGCTCTGCGTCGCCGTCGGCGGCTCGATCACCGGAGAGCACGGCATCGGCATCGAGAAGGCGGAGGCGATGGCCTGGATGTTCTCGGAGGCCGATCTCAAGCTCATGGAGAAGATAAAGCAGGTGTTCAACCGCAGCGGCCTGTGCAACCCCGGCAAGGTGTTCCCGACCGCGAAGCGCTGCTGGGAGACCGACCACGGCCCAAACCTGGCCGCGCACGCCCGCGTTGGCCGCGGCGCCGCCGTGTGAGCCTTCTCGCGCGATGAACGCAAAGGACGCAAAGAGGATCGGCTCCTACGCGGGCGCAAGGACGCAACGGAAGACAGAAACTCAAGAGAAGTGCGCGAAGCCGCGAAGAGGACACAACGACATGGAAGATTCCCATGGGCCGGCCATTCCGCCGGTCGTACATACTGGACCGTTCGCATGGTACCAGAACTCGCCGCTCTATCTCCGGATCGTCGGCGCGCTCATCATCGGCGTCATTTTCGGGCTGAAGGTCGGCCACTGGTCGGTGCATCTCGCGCCGTTCAGCTCCGTCGTGCTGCGGCTGCTCGGCGCGCTCGCCACGCCCCTCATCTTCATCGCCGTCATCCGCGCGCTCGTCAAGGCCAAGATCAGCGGCCGGACCGGCGCGAAGCTCGTCGGCCAGCTCTTCCTGAACACCACCGTCGCCATCCTGGTCGGCCTCCTGATCGCGAACACGCTGCGGCCCGGCACGCACACCCACGTCGACGTGAAGCTCGCCCGCCCCGCGCTGGAGCCCTTCGACCCGATCAAGGACCTGCTCGGAAAGATCCCCGGCAGCGTGCTGAAGCCGCTCTCCGAAAACGACATCATGGGCGTCATCGTCATCGCGCTGGCGGTGGGCGCCGGCCTGCGCAAGGTGCGGGAGCAGGTCGAGGACATCGAGTCGGAGCGCACCGTGATCCGGCTCATCGAAGGCTTCCTCGACGCCGCCTTCCGCCTCATCATGGTCGTCCTCCACTGGGTGCTGGAGCTG
>DATGJU010000224.1:0-3042 GCA_035295045.1 Chthonomonadaceae bacterium | reverse complement strand
TTGCCCCGGCGGCGGTCTAACGGGGCGAGCCGCAGCCCTCGCACCAGATCCGGGACGTACTCGTCCGGCGGCGGAACGCCTTCGTCGCCAAGCAGCATCGCGGTGAACGAATAACTCAAGCAGGCGCCCAGCAGCAGGCGGGCACTGGCGCGGGGATCGGCGTCCGCGGCTACCCGGCCGAGTTGCTGCTCCTCTCGCAGGTACCAGGCGACCGTTTCCTCCGCTCGGCCAGGACCGAGCCTGCGCGCCTTCATCGCGTGGCGCAGCTCGATCAGCTCAGCGGGGATCGCGAGCACGGACACCTTGACCGGGAGGATCGAGGCGTAGAAGCAGATGGTCGCGTGTGCCGCCAGCGACAGGTTCTCGTCGACACTGCCATTACCGGCTTGTGCGGTCGCGGCGGACAGCGAGTGGACGTAGACGGGCAGGCGGTCCTGCAGCATCGCCAGATAGACGTCCGCGCCCGCATGACCTGGCGGCGCGCCGCCCATCCTGGCAGCGCCAGAACGGGACCCGCCGCCGTTGTCGTGGCCCGCGCCGGACACCAGGTCCGCGGCCGCCTCGGCAACGCGGTGCCGGACTCGTAGCGGAGTATCGATTGGGCAGGCGCCTGAGTCCTGCTGTTCAGAAGGCAATGATTCCGCCAGCGGTGGGGATGGCCGTTCTGATGGCATTCGCCACCTTCTCACGGTTTGCACCTTTTGCGCTAGGCGAATGATCCTGGTGGTAAGCCTGGCCCGATTTGTGCTGGTACAGCACGGCACGGTACGGCACGGCACGGTTAACGGTGTCGGTCACGAAAGTCCCGCTCGTATGTCTCGTCGCCAGCGCGCCGGCGGTATGCCGTAGCGGCGCTTGAACGCACGGCTGAATGCCGCCTCAGACGTGTAGCCGACGTTGGCCGCGATGAGCGTGACTGGAAGGGCGGTGTCGCGGAGCAGGTCGGTTGCGGCGTCTAGGCGTACGTGCGCGAGATAGGCGGCCGGCGGCATTCCGACCCGGGCGACGAATCGGGCAGCGAAAGCCGACCGGGAAAGGCAGCACACCTGGGCCAGTTCCTCGACTTTCCAGTCGTGTCCAGGGTCTCGATGGACGGCACTCAAGGCCAGGCCGATCTGCGGATCGAGCGCGCCGGCGAGCCAGTTCGGTTCTGCGTCCGTGCCAGCCGCCCAGGCGCGCAGAATCTGGATGAACAGCAGATCGAGGATGCGGGCGATCATCACCGCCGATCCTTGAGAGGGCTTTTGCATCTCGATGAGGAGCATCCTGCGGGCCACTTCGAGCCCTTCGAGTGCTGGGCCGCGGTCGCCGCGAAGGATGATCGCGGCGGGGAGGCTGGCGAGCAGGTGGCTCGCCTGCGGGTCGCCGATCGTGAACGTACCGCAGAGCCATCGCGCCGGCTGGGTTGCGCCGTCCTGTGACGCTCCGGCGCGCGCCGTCGCATGCGTCTGCTGACCCGCGGCGCCGATGTGGTGTGGATCGCCGATGTGGTGTGGATCGCCGCGCGGAAGCAGGATGACATCGCCGTGACGCGCGCGCTCGACGTGCTGGCTGCCGTCGATGCGAAGCACGATCTCGCCCTCATCGACGATGTGCAGGGTGCCGACACCGGCGAAGCCGACCGAGGACGTCCGGAGCGGACCGTACGCGACGATCCGTTCTCCGTTCAGCCGGACGCTCCGGAGCAACTCCGAGAGCAAATCGCGCGGCCGGCGATCGGCGTCAAGGCCGAGCATCGCGTCCTCGAGCGCAGGACGATCAGCAAGGTTTTCCGGCGGAGCAGGCATAGTTGCCATCCATTCCTCCTACTACGCTCGATGATCGATCCGCTCTCGCATCGACACACGATAACTGCCAGGAGGTCATCCATGACTGAGCACGACAAGCCGACGAAGATCAGCTTCGTCTACTCGAACCCCGCCGACCCGGACGCCTTCGAGTCCGCCTACCCCGAGCAGCTCGCGCTGGCGCGGAAGCTCCCCGGCCTCGCTCGACTGCAGGCGTCTAAGGTATGGCCGAAAGAAGACGGCAGCCCGACGCCGGCCTACCGGCTGCTGGACCTGTACTTTGCCGACTATGCGGCGGCGAGTGCTGCTGCCGCGGCGGCGGGCGCCCTGGTCGAGGCTACCCTCAAGCACGCCACCGGAGGCGTTGCGATCGCATTCGCGGAGATCCTCGAAGACGCCTAGAAGCGCCCCTCATTGGTCACGATGTCCCCGTGAGTCACCACCAGCGGGATCACGGCGCGACAAGACGTAGGGCTTTGGCGCGCAGTAGAGAAGCCGGCCAGAATGCGGCCGGCTTCTCTACGCGGTGTCACAATTCTTCGCGCTATCCGCGTGTTACTCCCTGTCGTGCATCTGGTGGAGCGGGAATGGCGGCATCGTCAGCGGCAAGGCCGCCAGGCGCAGCAGCAGGAATGGATTGTCGTCTCCGGCGGTGCGGTTCAGCCGGAGGCGCCCGGCGCCCGGCGCCCGGCGGCAGCGCTCTGTCGCGCAACGAACCGGCGCATTTCCGGCAGATCGTGCGCGGCGCTGCGGAGGCGGCCTGCTGGTTGTGACAACCAGCCGGTCATAGGCGGCTGGCTGCCACAACCATCCGCGCAGGTCCTGTCGGCGACGGGTGAAATTCGAGCAGGTCCGGGGGCCGTGCAGGCCGTAGCTCGGGTCGGGGGTACCCGCCAGTAAATGCGTTGCCGCATGCCGGTGTGCGGTTCTACGATTGGGGCGCCGCGGCGAGGTACATCCCCTTTATCAGGAAGGAGGTGCTCGCGATGTTCGCTCATCGTCAGACGCCTCCAAGGGCTGCTCTCTAGCAATCCTGGAGACGAACTGCGGGCGCCCTCAGGAATCTGGCTCAGCCGGGATCCTGAGGGCGCTTTCTATCCCCGAGGCAGACCAGCCTCAACGACAGCCCGGACCAGTGGTGGGCGGTGCCGGAGCGGCTGCGCGTCAGTCGCACCACGCATAGCCGCCTCGGTGCCGGACAATGGTCATCTAGCAGTACATGTTTCCCTTCCCCGGGCAACCGATCATCCGGGGT
>DATGJU010000223.1:0-3157 GCA_035295045.1 Chthonomonadaceae bacterium | reverse complement strand
GCATCAGGTATTCGAACATGGTGCCGCTCCACGAGAGGAGCGCGCGCCGGCCGTAAGCCATGCCATACGGCCGACCGAGCGCCCACCAGTGCTCGACTGGCGCCTCGCCCCGCGCGATCGCCACGAAACTGCCGAGGCGCGCCTCACTCGCGAGCAGGTCGTAGTGGCCGCCATCCATTCGCCGGTCGCTCACGTTGTAGCCGGTGTAGAACATTCTGCGCTCGTGGTCGAAGAGGAACTTCATGTTCGTCCCGTCGCCGAGCCGGCGGGCCTGATCGAGCGTTTCGCGCGCCTCCTCCAGCCGCTCGACGGCGCTGCAGCGGGCCTGCGTAACCTCCTTCTGCAGCGTCTCCAGCCATGCGTGAGCGCCTTCCGGTATATCGACCGCTTCGGGCTGCCGGCTGAGCGCGACGAGTATCCGCAGGCCGGGCACGTCGCCCGTGGCCAGCGTCTGCAGCGAAGGCGCCGTCTTGAGGGCCTCGCGCCGCCACACGTGCGCCTCGGGACGAAGGGAGATCAATCCACCCTCCGGCTGCGTCGCCAGCACGTCCGTCCAGCCGAGGTACCGGTCGATGAGCCCGTTCCAGCTTGCGACCTGCCGATCCACCTCGCCGGACCAGTAGGCCGCGTCCGCGCCGTGCTGCGATGCGCTGACGGCCGCCTTGAGCGCCTGCGCGTGCGGGCGCGCGCCGCGCAGCGTATTCACCAGACTGTCCAAGCTGTCGCTCGCTGCGGCAGCAAGCGCATCGAGTTCCGCGAGAGGAGACTGCACATTCGGGTCGAGCGGGGCGCCTGAGCCCTGCGTAACCGAAGATTTCAGCAGACCGATCGAGTCGCGCAGACCTTCGATTGCCGCCGATGAGAGGATCGGCGCGGCGAGCAGCTCCTCCAGGCCCTGCTCCAGCGCCCAGATCGCGCCGACGAGATTTCCGCTGTCGACCATCGAGACGTACCGCGGCAGCAGCGGCTCCAGCGTTCGCGTGTCGTACCAGTTGAGCAGGTGGCCCTCGTATCGCTCCATCTTGTCGATCGTGCGCATGGTGGCGCGTGTCCGGCCGAGCGCCTCGTCGATGGTGATGTAGCCAAGGTCGTGGGCGGTGATCGAGGAGAGCAGCGCCAGGCCGATATTGGTCGGCGATGTCCGCTGCGCAACTTCTGTCCGCAGCGCCTCCTGGTAGTTGTCCGGAGGCAGCCAATTCGACTGGTCGTTGATGAATTCGCTGAAGAACCGCCACGTGAGCCGCGCGGTCTTGCGCAGGGTCCTCATATGTACCGCGGTGAGGCCGAACGCCGCCTGCCGCTGCATGGGTATGTTCACCCAGGCGACTATGAGCGGCGAGACGATCCAGAGAGCGAGGAACGGCGAGACGGCCGCGGCGTGCGCCGGCATCTGCAGCAGGACTGCCATCGGTATGAAGACCAGCGGAATCCAGAGCATGCCGAGGATGTGTCGCCGCTGCCGCACCGCCGAGCTGACGCCCGATACCTGCGAGGTTTCCCACTGCAGAAGCAGCTTGTGCGAGATCATGCGGCGATAGCCGACGCGCACGATCGCGTCCAGGGCGGAGAGCGCGTCGTGCGGGATCATCGCCGCGAGGATGATCCCGCGCACCAGCGCGCGTCCCGCGTCCCTGAGCGTTACGTTCCAGGCGGTGAGGGCGGCGGCCGGATGCATCATAAGCCGCGCGAGCAGCGTCGCTAAGGCTGGCAGCAGCAGCAGAATGGCGATGAACGCGCCGACCGCCGTGCTCGCGGCGAAGCAGCCGACGACCAGCATTGCCAGCATCGCCAGGGGAGTGAGACTGCGCCGCAGGTTATCGCCGATCTTCCAGCGGTTGAGCGCGTTCAGCGGATTCGGCAGATCCTTGCCGCTGCCTTGCGGCACCTCCGGCAGCAGCCAGTCGATGATCTGCCAGTCGCCGCGAATCCAGCGATGGCTGCGCCGGGCGTAGGCCAGGTAGTCCTGCGGAAACAGGTCCAAGAGCTCGATATCCGTCGAGAGCCCGACGCGCACGTGCGCGCCCTCGATGAGATCGTGGCTCAGAAGGTGCGATTCGCGGAACCGGTTCGTCAGGATCCTGTGGAAAACGGCTAGATCGTATATTCCCTTGCCGTGGTAGCTGCCCTCGCCCGCCAGGTCTTGATACACGTCGGAGGAGACGTGCGTGTAGGGATCGGTGCCGGTCGCATCGGTGAATATGCGGGAGAAGAGCGACGTGGTTGCGCTTGGAAGGCTTGTGCTGACCCGCGGCTGGATGATGCCGTAGCCGCGCTCGACCCGGTCCCGCTCCGGCGAGAGCACGGCGCGGTTCAGCGGATGCGCCATCGTCTCCACGAGATGGCGAGCCGAATCGTGAGGAAGCTGTGTGTCCGCGTCGAGCGTGATGACGAAGGCGATACCGGCGAGCTTTTGCGCATCGCCGACGACGAGAAGGTTGTCCAGCTCAGGGCCGGACTCGCCGACGAGATAGCGGTTCAGGTGCTCCAGCTTCCCGCGCTTTCGCTCCCATCCAATGAATCGGCCCTCGCTTTCGCTCCACTCGCGCTCGCGGTGAAACAGAAAGAAGCGGTCGCCGTACTGCTGGTTCAATTGCTCTATGCAGGTCTTCACGACGTCGAGCCGCTCGTAGTCCTCGGACATCTCCTTCTGCGGCGCGTCCGAAAAGTCGCTCAGGAGGCCGTACAACAGTCCTTCGTCCGGATTCGCCAGGTACCGGATTTCAAGCTGCGCGGCCTGTTCGCGGATGCTCTCCGGCGTGAGCAGCATCATCGGCACGACTACCAGGGTGCGATCCGACTCCGGAATCCCTGCCTCGAAATCCATCTTGGGCAGAAATTGCGGCGGCATGAACTGCGTTACAAGGAAGTTCGTGACCTGTACGGCTATCTCGCTTGCCGGAATGATCGCGGCAAGCGCCAGCAGGCCGAGAAGGAGGAACGCGCACCCCTGACTGAAGGCGGCCAGGAGGAGGAGCGCAAGCACCACAAGCGTAAGAGTGACCACGCTTGTGAGGTAGAGACCGGTCCCGTGCTGCCGCGCCCAGCGTAACGCCTGTGCCCGCGCGCCCAGGCGGCAGCCGAGGCGGGCCTCCAGTGCGGGCCGGCCGGCATCCAGCAGATAATATCCGACGTGGCGGCCCAGGCCGCTCTCCGCAGC
>DATGJU010000222.1:0-2784 GCA_035295045.1 Chthonomonadaceae bacterium | reverse complement strand
GGCCGCCCTTGAGATAGAACTCGGTCGAGACGAACAGGAAGTCCACCGTTTCGCCGCGGCCTCCCACCTCAGCGGCGTTCGACGCGGACGTACCTGGCTGCGCCGGGCCTGCGTTGGCGGCGTCAGCCGCGCCGATTTCTGAGGCGGAAGCTGTCCGGACGGTCCTGTCCGCCATAAACGGATAGACCACCGACGCCTTGCGGGCCACCTGTTCGCCGAGCTCGATTTGCAGGGTGCGCCGGCAGGCTTCGCTGATGCAGACGATCCCGCGGCATCGCGGATGGAGCAGCATGCGGCGGAGTAGTCCGCGCAGCGCGGAGAACCAGGCGAGATTGTAGAACGTGAGTACGTATGGGTTGTCCAGCTCGACCACGTAGGGCATGCGCGAGAGCGGGATCATGCCCCACGTATAGAGCAGCTCCGCGTCTGCCGCGCCCGGATCGTTCACGGGCCGGCAGTTGAGCGGCGCTAGCGCCTTGATCGCATCGCGGGCCCGGCCGCGCGCGGACACGTGCACGCTGCGGATCTCGGCTTCGTGCGCCTGAACGAGCCCGGCGGGCGTCAGCGCGCGAACTCCCTCGGGACAGTGCTCGACGGTTTCACGCTGTCGCCTTCGATGCAGCGGGCGCTGGCAGAAATAAACGGTAATCGGCTCGGCGGCGGTTGTGGCAGCACTAGTCATTGTATCTGTTCGTCTGCAGCGCTATCCTGTGGCCTGAGAGCCTGGCGCGCCGTCCGGTCCAGACAGCGGCGCCGCGCGCGCCGGCCGTTGAGATTCGCGGCCGAGGAATCGGATCGCGCACAGACAGAGCCACAGGAGGAAGCCGGTCGCGAGCAGCGAAGCAAGGAACGGACCGAAGCCCCGCACGTAGCCGAGCGAGTTGCTGCCCTGCGCAACATACAGGACCGCAAAGAACACGCACGCCCAGTTGACGCGTGAATCGTAGGTCAGCTGCAAACACTTGTTATAGCAGTACTTGAGCATCGCGCCAAGGAAGAACATGGTGACGAAAACGCCGACGTATCCGAAGTTGAGATACGCCTCGCCCCAGATGCCGATCGGGAAGGTACCGGTCAGCATGACGCCGCCCGTGATCTCCGGCGCAACCTCGGCCTGGGTCCGTGTCGTGCCATAGACGACCGGCTTATCCGGAAACAGAGCCCGGGGCGCGTACGTGTAGACGATGTCCTCGAACCACGAGGAGCCGTACTCCGGGCCGGGCGAATTCATCAGCGTCTGCTCGAATAGCACCTCCATGTCGAACGTAAGCGAGAGGAAGACTACCGGGCGGACGAGCGGCGGTATGGTGCGCATCGCCGTGTTGTCCGACGCCGTCACCGCAGCCGCGATCGCGGCGTCCGGGTCGCCGCTGAGGCGGCTGAGGCCGAGCAGTGTTCCGAGGGCGACGACGGCGAGCATGATCGCGATAATCCTGTCCCAGCGGATCTTGCGCTGCGTGCGATCGCTGACCATGACGTACGCGAACAGGAGCGCGAAAATGACGAGCGTCACCGTTGAGCGCGCGGTGATCAGCGAGTTGACCGCGAGGACCTGCCCGATCGCGACGACGCCGATCTTACCGAGCCGGCCGGACCAGACCGCGAGCAGCGTGCCCGCGATCAGCAGATTGACGCCGACCGCGGTGAACAGGCTGATGTAGCCGGCGCCCACGATGGCATTCAGGTAGGCCTGCCGATTGGCGCCGAAGTCGAGCGTGAGGGCGTGAACCTGGAGGAGGGATGCCATGAAGAGGCACTCGACCGCAATACAGAAGCCGAACGCCACGCGCTGGCATCGCGCGGCGTACAGGCGGACGTCCACCGCGGGCGGCTCCAGCTCCGCGCTGGGCGCCGCAGCTCCGCGGTCCGACAGCATGCAGTAGCCGGCCGCGAACGCGTAGTTCGCGAGCGCTCCAAGAATCTCGGCCAGGACGAACACATCGTGGTTTACGCTCAGCATCTCGTAGGCGCGATAGTCGAATACCGCCTGGATGGTCGGCAGGACTCCGAACGCGACCAGATAGGCGAACAGGTAGGTTGGAAGAGGCGAAAAGAGCCACAGGCCGAATCCCCAGCGGCGCGCAACGCCCGCGGAGACCAGGACCACGGGGAGCGAGCCGATAACCACACAGAGAAGAATAATTAGCGCGTCACGCATGTCACTCTCGATGCCGTTTCCACCGGCAGGCCGGCGCGGCTGGCCAGTCGCGCCACGTCGCGCACTGCAAGCAGATCCTCGCAGTCCGCGGAGACGCGATCGGAGCCGAGCAGGACGAGGCGCGCCTCGTCCACGACCTTGACGAGCTGGAAACCCAGCGCTTCCAAGTCCCGGAAGAGCTCCGCGCAGCCATAGCCGAACCGCCGGAAGTGGCGCTCCCACGATTCAAAGTAGATCGCTTCGGTACGGCCAAGGATCCCTGCGGCGCCTTCGAGTACGAACTTCTCGTATCCCTCGACGTCGATCTTGAGCAGCTCGATCGGTCCATCGGCCACCGGGATCTGGTCCAGCCGCCGCATTCGGACGCGCAGCTCGCGCGCCTCGCCGGAAACGACGTTCTGCTCGTCCGCGCGCTGGTCCGTGAAAGAGACCGTGCGCTCCGCCTCGCCCATTGCAAGGTTGTGCGTCTCCACATTCGCGGCGCCGTTCAGCGCCACGTTTCCGCACAGGAAGCGATACGTACGCGGATGAGCCTCGATAGAGATCACGTGGCCGGCCGGCCCGACGATGCTTGCCGCGCAGAGCGTCAGCGCGCCGATGTTCGCGCCGACGTCGATAACCGTGTC
>DATGJU010000221.1:0-6207 GCA_035295045.1 Chthonomonadaceae bacterium | reverse complement strand
AGCGGAACCGAGACCGCGATGAACAGGCAGCCGATCAGGACGTAGGCGAGAAGAGCCAGAAGCGTGGCCATGGATAGCACCTCCTGTTCGTCTGACGGTCCGGGGCTCGCGCCCGTTTCCATTTGTCGCCGCTATCGTCCGATCGCCGCAATCGTCGCCGGGGCAGCGGAGGTAACCTTGGGGCGCGGCGCTCCGTCTAAAGCCCGAACAGTCTCCCCGTTCACCCGCGGCCGCGGAGGAGTAGTCGACCGCCTCGGCCGCGGGACGATTTTCGAGCCGGCAGTCCAGTATACCGTACAGGCCAGAAAGGGTTACCGTGATCGATAGGCGCACGCGCGGCATCGGAGCGACTACGGCAATACTCGCGGCTGGTCGCATCGCTGTGACCCTGTTCGTTCTCTGTATCTCGGCTCCGGCGTCACGGCCGGATCCCGCAGAGCCGCCGCTCCGCGCATCTTACCTTGTCACCGTTGCGGATGACTTCGTCGTCGACGTGTACCTGAACGGAAAGAGGGTCCCCGACTCGAAGCGCACGATGCTCGAAGAGCGGTTCGGGGCCACCACGGAGCGCGTCGACGTTGCAGTTCGCCGCGGCGATTGGCTCGTGTTTAATGTGGTGAACAACCGGCTGCGATGGGGCGGCGCGCGGTATTTCGCCGTGGCCGGTTGCTTCGCCACGAACGAATTTGGATTCGTCAGCGACAGTGACTCGAAGCAGTGGAGCGCCTGCGACGACGCGGGCGCCGCGCCACGGTTCATCGCCCGCCGCGCATATCGCAGTCAGTCCGGCATACAGGCTATCAATAACCCATGGCCGGACGGCGACGGGCTTATGCGCCAGTATGCGGGAGCGAGCTGGAACGGTACGCCTGTTTGGGGCCACGCGAGGAGTACCTGGGTAAAGCTGCGCGTGGACTAGCAGTGAATTCGGGCCAGGCAGATAGCCTGAAAGGATAGACATGATGACTGTACATGGGACCGCGCTCAGAGCGGCCGTTCGGGCGCTGACCGCGGCGGTAGCGGTCGCTCTGGCGGCCACGAGCGCTGGTGCGCAGGGGATTCTATTTCCGGAGCGGCCCGTCCGGCCGCCCGTAGCCGGCATCCGTCCCGCGCCGCTGCCGGCGCAGCCGTTCTACGTGAAGAACCTGCGCGTCAACACGGTGATCAACGACGCGGTTGCCGAAACGACCGTCGAGCAGACGTTCGTCAACACGGCGAGCGTCCAGCAGGAGGGCACGTACCTCTATCCGCTGCCGGAAGGCGCGACTCCGTCCGCCTTCACGATGACCGTCGGCGATCGGACCATGGAGCCGCGCATACTTTCGCATGAGGAGGCGCACGCGATCTACGAGGGCTACGTCCGCAGATACCGGGACCCCGCGCTGCTGGAATACGTCGATCGCAGCCTGATCAAGATCAGCGTCTTCCCGATCCCGCCGCTGGGCGAGCGGACGATTCGGATGCGATACACTGAAATCCTCAAGCCGCAGGGCGAGGTCCGGCGCTATGCGTACCCGCTTTCGACCTCGCGATTCGGCTCGCGGCCGGTCGGCGCCGCGACGGTGACGATCAAGCTGATGACCAGCTCGCCGATCAAGAACGTCTACTCCCCCACGCACGATCTCTCGGTGCGAAAGTCGGACGAGCGAACGGCCATCGCCTCCTGGGAGGGCACGAACGAGGTCTCCGATCGCGACCTGACGCTCTTCTACAGCACCAGCCGGGACGACGTCGGGCTCTCGCTGCTCACCTACAAGAGCGGCGACCGGGATGGCTATTTCATGCTGCTGGCGGCCCCGCGCGTCACGATCCCGAAGGACAAGATCCTGGCCAAGCACGTCGTCTTCGTGCTGGACCGTACCGGCTCGATGCAGGGCAAGAAGATCGAGCAGGCCCGCAAGTCCCTTCTGTTCTGCCTGTCGAACCTGAACGCCAGGGATCGCTTCGACGTGATAACCTTCAATGAATCGCCGGACGTGCTGTTCCCGCGGCTCGTCGCCGTGAACGACGAAACGGTCGGCAAGGCGCGACGCTTCGTAGAGAATATCGAGGCGAGCGGCGGCACGAACATCGACGACGCGCTGAAGGCGGCGACCGGCCTGTTCAGCGGCGACGACTCGCGCCAGAACATGATCGTCTTTCTGACCGACGGCCTGCCGACCGTCGGCGAGACAAACACCGAGACCATCATTCGTCACTTCAAGGAAGTGAATGGCGACCGCTTGGCCGATGCCGGCGCGCGCGGAGTCAAGCTGGCGCGCGCGGGGAGCGCGAGGGATCCCGGCAAGCACATCCGGCTCTTCACGTTCGGCCTCGGTTACGACGTGAACGTTCCGTTCCTGGACAAGCTTGCCGACGTCGGCAGCGGCGATTCCGAATATGTGAAGCCGGAGGAGGACGTTGAGGCCAAGGTGTCGACGTTCTACGCAAAAGTGGCCGCCCCGATACTGGCGGACGTGAAGGTGGCGTTCGACGGCGCGGACGTGTACGACGTCTACCCGAAGGCGTTTCCCGATCTGTTCAAGGGCTCGCAGCTCGTGATCACCGGTCGGTTCCGGGGCGCAGGCCGCGGAACCGTGCGCCTCTCCGGCCTCTCCAACGGCTCCGACGAGACGTTCAAGATGGAAACAGGCTTTGGGGCGGCCGATGGCGCGAACACGTTCCTGCCGCGTATATGGGCGACGCGCAAACTCGGCTACCTGATCGACCAGGTACGTCTCTCCGACAACCCGGCTGGCAATAGGGAGGTGATCGACGAGATCGTCCGCCTGTCCAAGGACTACGGTATCATCACCGAGTACACGTCGTTCCTGGTGGACGAAAACGAGCAGGCGGCGCTCAACCTGCGAGCGGGCGCGCTGACCGACGCCACCAACGCTCCGATCGTGCGGCAGGAGGTCGCGCGCCGCGCGCGGGCGTTCGGCCTGTCCGGCGAGAGCGTCACCGATCAGAGCGGGCGCGCCAAGGACCTCAAGAAGACGGACCAGAGCTACTCGCGGTACCAGTCGGCCAATGGCAGCGTGAACTACTACGAAGCCGAGAAATCCGTTCCAGTGGACAAAATGATCCAGTTCAACGGCGATCTCTTCTCCGGCGCGAAAGGGGCGCCGGGCGACAAGGTGGCGCTCGGCCAGCCGGCCCGCGGCAACTTCGGCGGCGCCGTGTCGGGTCTGCAAGCGCCCGGCGGGCTGGCTTCGTCGGCGGCCGGCGGCGGATTCGGCGGGCTCGGAGCGGGCGCTCCTCCGCCTGGGCGACTCGCTGCGCCGCTCGGCCGGATCTACAGGCAGACGGGCGAGAATGGGCGCGCCGCCGGGCGCCAGGGCGCCGGCGCGCTGAAGGAGGACCAGCTCTCTCAGAACGAGGCGCGTAATGCGATCACCCTCCAGGTGGTGAAGGATCGGACGTTCTATCGCCAGGCGAACAACGTGTGGCAGGACCACTCATACGATCCGAAGAAGGAGCATCTGTTCAAGATCCAGGCGTTCAGCGACGCGCACTTCGCGCTGCTGAAGGCCGCGCCGGATCTGGGCGCCTACTCCTCCGTCGGCGACGAGGTTATCGTTCGCATCGGCCGCAACGCCGTGGAGATCGGCAAGACCGGCAAGGAAAAGCTGACCCCGGCGGAGATCAAGGAGATCGTCGGAAAGTAAACACGGCAGGAGTTGGTGAGGTAAGCCTGGAAACCTTGCGCCGACGGGCCGGCCAATTACGGCGGCCCGTCGGCGAAAGGTTTTGCCTTGAAAGCGCCGTCCCACGAACCCGACATGCGCGTCGAACTGGCGCCTCACCTGACGCTCTCCCGCCCCGTGATTGCGGCGGCGGGCTGCTTCGGCTTTGGCGAGACGGTGAGCGATCTTGCGGACGCCTCGGCCCTTGGCGCGCTGGTCACGCCGACGATCACGAAGTCGGCGCGGCCAGGCAATCCGATGCCGCGGACGGCGGAGACGGCGGCCGGCCTCCTCCACTCCCTCGGCATGCCAAATCCTGGGCTGGATGCGTTCCTGAGCGAGGCGCTGCCCGCGCTGCGAAGGCTGCCCTGCCCGGCCATCGTCTCGCTCCGCGGCGAGTCGGAGGCGGAGTGGTCGGAGCTGGCGCGTGCGCTATACGGCGGCGGAGTGAAGGCTCTGGAGCTGAACCTGAGCGTCTTATCGCTCGACGGCGAGCCCGCGATTCTGAAGGCGATTGGGGCCGCGGTCCGGAGCGCTCGGCGGGCGGGCGCCGGCCCGCTGATCGCGAAGCTGCCCGCCGCAAACGTCGAGATCGGCGCGGCGGCCCGCGCCGCCGTGGACGCAGGAGCGGACGCGGTCGCGGTATCGCAGGCGTTTCCGGGTGTCGCGGTGCGCCTATCCAGCCGGCGCTTCCGGCTGCCCGGCATCAGCGGCGAGCTGTCCGGTCCCTGCATCAAGCCGCTCGCCCTCTACCAGGTCTGGCGCGTCGCGCAGACGGTGAAGTGTCCCATCATCGGCTCCGGGGGCATAATGACAGCGGAAGACGCCGTCGAGTTCCTCATCGCCGGCGCCTTGGCGGTCGGCGTGGGCATCGCGTCGTCCATCCACCCGACTGCCATCTCCAACATCGCTGCCGGAATCCACCAGTACCTGCGGGACGAGCAGATCGCCGCCGTCAGCGCGTTGACGCGCGCCGGCCACGCCGCTCTCGCCGGCTCGTCATAACGCAGCGGCGCGAGCGGGCGTCGTACACCCAACACGTGATCGGGTGTCGAAAACACCCGACTCCCCGGTACAACCGTCCTTGCGGACGGAGATGCCCGCCGGCCATCTTATTGCCGACGCCGTGGCGCTATCTAGAATCCCACACCTGAAATCAGTCGACGGTTTGTACGTGGAATACCTGCACGACGCTGGTGTTGTAGCTGCTTACCCACACCGCGCTTCCGTCCGGCGAGACGGTGACTCCGATGGGGTGCGTGCGCGTGCGGATCGTCTGGATCTGCTTGCGCCGGGCAAGGTCCACTATACCGAGGTTGCCGCTGATGTAGTTGCAGACGTAGAGCACATTCGCGTTCGGCGCGAGAGCCGTGCTGCGGGGCTGGGCGCCGACCTTTATCGTCCCAACCGCCTTCTGCCGGGCCACGTCCACTTCGGTGATGGTGCCGGGGGCGTTGTTGCTGACGTAGAGTCTGCCCGTCTCCTCGCGGCAGACCACGTGGCGCGGGTTGCTGCCCACGTCGATCGAGCCGGTCACCTTGTGCCCCTGCGGCACGCTGACCCGCGTGAGGGTGCTCCCGCCCATGATTGCCACGTACGCGGTCTTTCCGTCCGCCATAAAGTAGATGCCGCGGGGCACGTGGCCGACATGCACGTCCTTGATCCGCTTGTGCGCGGCCGCGTCGATCACCGAGATCGATTCAGACTCCCAGTTCGCCACGTAGACCCACCGGTCGTCAGGCGATATGGCGATTACCTTCGGCACGCGGCCCACTCCGATCGAGTGGGTGATCGCGCCGGTGGCAAGATCGATCTCGAGCACCTTGCGCGTATTGTAGAGCGATACCCAGACCTTGTCGCCGCGACTGTTGAAGGCGCACTCGACCGGCTCGTCGGGAACGTGGACCTTGCGGAGTATCTGAAACGTCTTTGCGTCGATCACGGTGACGTAGTGGCCGTACAGGCAGTTGACCACCACAATTCTTCCGTCCGGGCTGAACCGCAGCGATTTCGGCCCGGTCGGGACCGGGAAGTGGCGTACCTCGGTCAGCCTTACGCCGCGAGCCAATCGCTGACGTGGGACAGCCCGCTTGCCGGGCGCCGGGAACTGCGCGCACGCGGGCGCCGCGCTGAGGAGGCTCCCCGCGAGGCCCAGGAGCGCGGAACAGACATAGGGTCGGGCTGCCAAGGGGCTCCTCCGTTTCAGGTGAGCGCAGGAAACCAGACGGTGGCTCGGATACCGTCTGCCTCCTGCCGCCAATCCAGCTTCCAGTGATTTGCGACCGTGACCGCGCGGCAAATCGCGAGGCCGAGGCCGTTGCCGCCGGTCTCCAGGTTCCGCGATGCGTCCGGGCGGAAGAACGGCTCGAACAGCGCCTCGGGGTCGAGCCGGGGCTCCGATGGGAACGTGTTGAAAACCTCGAGCCGGCACTGGCCGTCCTGCTGCGCAAGCGACACGGAGACGATTCCGCCGCGCGTGGCATACTTGACGGCGTTTTCGAGGAGGTTCCGCGTCAGCATCTCGACGTGCAGCGGGGGC
>DATGJU010000220.1:0-11293 GCA_035295045.1 Chthonomonadaceae bacterium | reverse complement strand
TGGACGCTGGCGCAGGCAGGCGGGCTGGCCGCGGCTATGGGGACGCGCGCCCTGGTCGTCACCGGGCGGTCGGCGGTACGGGCCGCGCCGCTGACCGTGCTCCTGCTCGCGGCGGGCGTGGAGTCCACGCGCGTCGCCGCGGAGGGCGAGCCGACGGTGGACGCGGTGCGGCAGGCGGTCGAAACGGCGCGCGCGGCCGCGTGCGATCTCGTGATCGGCTTCGGAGGCGGCAGCACGATCGATCTCGGCAAAGCGGTCGCCGCTCTGCTGGGCAACGGCGGCGATCCGCTGGACTATCTGGAGGTGATCGGCCGCGGTCAGGCGCTGAAGAGACCGTCCGCGCCGTTCATCGCGATCCCGACGACCGCCGGGACCGGCTCAGAGGCGACTCGAAACGCCGTGATCGGGTCGCCGGAGCACGGAGTGAAGGTGAGCCTGCGCAGCGCTTACATGCTGCCTCACCTCGCCCTGATCGATCCCGACCTGGCCCTCTCGCTTCCACCGGAAGTGACGGCCGCCACGGGGCTGGACGCGTTGACCCAGCTCATCGAGCCGTTCGTCTCGCCTCGCGCTACCCCGATCACGGATGCTCTCTGCCGCGACGGCATGGAGCGCGTCTGCCGCTCCCTTCGCCGGGCCGTCGCGGTGGGCTCTGACGCCGAGGCGCGCGAGGAGATGGCGCTTGCCGCGCTCTTCAGCGGCATCGCGCTCGCCAACGCCGGCCTCGGCGCCGTGCACGGCTTCGCGGGGCCGCTCGGCGGCATGGTCGATGCCCCGCACGGCGCGCTCTGCGCCGCACTCCTGCCGGCCGTCTGCGCCGCGAACGTGCCGCCCTGCGGGCGCGCGATCCCGGCGGTCGAGCCCTATTGCGCTACGCCGAGGCGGCCCGCATCCTTACCGGCGACGCCGCGGCCATCGTTGAAGACTGCCTCGCCTGGATCAGGCAGCTCTGCCGCGACCTGGCCATCCCGCCGCTCGCGGCCCACGGCCTCACGCCGGACCGCGTCCCGACGCTCATCGAGAACGCGCGGCGCGCCAGCTCGATGCAGGCCAACCCTGTCCGCCTCACGGACGCCGAGCTGCAGCAAATCCTGGCAGCGGCGCACGGTTCGAGCTCAATCCCTTCTTGACGCGGATCGACTGGCAGGCACGGATTGCCATTTCGCCGGCCGCCTGCTATAATCGCGGCATTGCCACAGACTGTCGCTGCCAGCGTCGCCGCCAGGCGCGCGCCGCGCTGCTCCGGCTGCCATTGAGGCTAGAAATACGGTGGCCGCGGGCGGCCTGCCGATGTACCTGGAAGTGATCTGTCCCGCCGTATCGATGTGGCTGATATATCAGTGCTGCAAAACCGAGATGCGGCTGAGATTGGACGCGCGCCCTTCGCCAGGCGTTCGAAGAGCTGCCTCGCTGATCTGTTACGGGCGCTGGACGTTAATCGGACTGGCCAGTGTCGTTGGAATGATCGCGATCCAGGCAAATCAGGTCCTGGGCGTTCCGGGGCGCGAGGTCCGAAAGCAGGACATACTCGCCGCGTCGGCGATGCTTCTTCTCATCGTCGGTTCGTCGCTGGTGTTTGGCGCCGGTCTGAGGGCGTCAGTAGAAAACGAGCCTGTCCACGATTCGCCGAAACCGACTGCCTCATCTGACCCACCGACGCAGCCTCCTGCCTAGCGCCGGCCTCGGTTTCCGAGACCGTGCTCTCGTTCCCCCGTCCACGCAATTCAGTCTTAGCAAGAAACGGCGAAATTGTGGAACAGAATCTCCGGCAGACGCGAGAACGCGCCTGCCGGTTCGCCACCGTCCGCCGGCCCCGAAGCGCCGAGAATAGAGCCCGTCTGGCGTGCGCCAAGCCGTAACCACAATCTGCCTCGTCCTCTGGCTTGCCGCGATCGCCGCCGGCATGCGGACGCTGATGGCCTACGAAGCCACGCCGGGCGTCCCGGCGCGGTCCGGCGAGACCGCGTGGCCGCAGGGCGCCGCGTTTCGTCCGGCGGCTGGCCGCCCGACGCTCGTCGTCTTCGCGCACCCGCGCTGCCCCTGCACGCGGGCGACCATTGCGGAGCTGGACTCCTTGATGGCGCGGCTCCGCGGCCGGCTGGACGTGGTTGTCCTGTTCTATCGGCCGGCCCGGTTCCCGCGCGTCTGGGAGCATACCGACCTGTGGCGCAGCGCCGCGGCGATCCCGGGCGTCTCCGTGGCGACGGACGTCGACGGCGTGGAGGCGCGCCGTTTCGGCGCGGCGACCTCCGGCCAGGCGCTGCTCTACGACGCGGCGGGCCGGGTTGCCTTCCGCGGCGGCATCACGCCCGTGCGCGGCGAGCCGGGCGAAAACGCGGGCAGCCGCGCGATCGCGCAGGTCGTGGAAGGCGCGCGCACCGGCCCGGCCGTGGCGCCCGTTTTCGGGTGCGCCATCCTGGAGGCGCCGGGCCCCGGCAGCCGGCGGGCCGCGAGCAGATAGCGCCCGCGCGCCGCGCGGCCCCGGAGAGCCTGCGAGGAGCGGGGCGGCACGGAAGACGATCCCGGACGGCGCTCCGGCGAATTCGGAGCGAGCGCGTCTGCCCCGGTGCGGAAGGGGCGCGGCTCACACATAGAGAGCTCGATTTTGGGGAGAGAGTTGGCCATGGAAGCAGCACTGGCACTGGCATCGACGGCGCGGAGCTCGGACCCGTCGCGGGCGGCCGAACAGACAGCCGCAAATGACGATTCGCTCGCGCGCAGGACCGAAGAGCTCTTCGCGGAGCATCGTCAGTCCATCTACATTCGGACCGACCGGATCTTCGCCGGACTGATGGTCTTTCAATGGATCGCCGGGATCGTCGCGGCGCTGGTGATCTCGCCGCGGACCTGGACCGGTCCCGTCAGCCAGACGCACATCCATGTGTGGGTCGCGCTCGTCCTCGGCGGCATTATCACCGCCTTCCCGGTTGCGCTCATCCTCGCGCGCCCGGGCCACGGCCTCACCCGGCACGTCGTCGCGGCCGGCCAGGTGTTCATGTCCGCCCTGCTGATCCACCTGAGCGGCGGACGTATCGAGACGCACTTCCATGTATTCGGATCGCTCGCGATCCTCGCCTTCTATCGCGATTGGCGCGTGCTGGTCACCGCGACCGTGATCGTCGCGGCGGATCACCTCGTTCGCGGAATCTACGCGCCGCAGTCGGTCTACGGCGTAGCGGCCGCGAACGGCTGGCGATGGCTGGAGCACGCCGGGTGGGTGCTGTTCGAAGATACGTTCCTCGTCATCTCCTGCCTGCAGAGCCTCAAGGAGATGCACGGCATCGCCGAGCGGCAGGCGGCCATGGAGCAGGCAAAAGCCGCGGCCGAGCAGGCAAACGAGGCCAAGAGCGCCTTCCTCTCCCGCATGAGCCACGAGCTGCGCACCCCGCTGAACGGAATCCTCGGCTTCGGTCAGATCCTGGAGATGGAGGATCTGTCTGCTCGGGACCAGGAGAGCGTAGACCAGATTCTGAAGGCGGGGCGCCACCTGCTCGGCCTGATTAATGAGGTTCTCGATATCTCGCGAGTCGAGTCCGGCTCTCTCTCGGTCTCGCTGGAGCCGACGAGCGTCCGCGAGGTGCTCGACGAGGCGGTCGGTCTGGTCCAGCCGATGGCGCTGCAGAACCGCGTCCGAGTCGAGGTCGGCAGCGCCGGCGCTCCCTATGTCACCGCGGACCGCCAGCGGCTGAAGCAGGTGCTCCTGAACCTGCTCTCCAACGCCGTGAAGTACAACCGCGAAGGCGGATCGGTCACCGTCTGTTACGGCGCGAGCGGCGACCATCACCTCGCGATTCACGTTGCCGATACCGGCGTGGGCATCCCGAAGCAGCTCCTGGCGCGCCTCTTTACACCCTTCGACCGGCTCGGCGCGGAGCGGACCGGCGTCGAAGGGACCGGGCTGGGCCTGGCGGTCAGCAAGGCGCTCGTGTCCGCCATGCACGGCACGATCGCCGCGGACAGCCGGGACGGGGTCGGTACGACGTTCACGGTCGAGCTGGAGCAGGCGGACGATCCCTCCATGCGCGTGGCCCCGCAGGAGATAGAGGAGCCGGACGAATATGTCCCGGAGCCGTCCGGAGAGCGGCGTGTGCTCTACATTGAGGACAACCTGGCCAACCTGAAGCTCGTCGAATCGATCCTGGAGCGTCGGCCGAACGTCCGGCTCGTCTCCGCCATGCAGGGCGGCCTCGGGCTGGAGATGGCGCGCACCTACCGCCCGCATCTCGCCCTCCTGGACCTGAACCTGCCGGACATCTCCGGCAGGGACGTCCTGCGCAGGCTGCAGGAGGACCCGGCGACCCGCCGGATACCCGTCGTTATGATCACCGCCGATGCCAGCCCTGGCCAGGAGCAGCGCCTCCTCGATGAGGGCGCGTCTGCCTACCTCACCAAGCCCATCGAGATCAAGCGGTTCCTGAGCGTCCTCGACCAGGCGCTCAGCGCGGCGTAGGCCGGAGGCGCGCGTGGACTCCCTGACCATCGAGAACTCGAATATTCTTATCGCCGACGACGAGCCGGCGAACGTGCTGCTCCTGGAACGGCTCCTCCAGAAGAGCGGCCTCTCGCAGATACGAAGCGTTACCGATTCGCGGGACATTCTGCGGCAGTTCGACGCCTTCGAGCCGGACATCCTTCTGCTGGACGTGCAGATGCCCTATCTCGACGGCTTCGACATCCTGAATCTGCTGGCAGACCAGCTCGACCCCGAGACCTACTTCCCGGTGCTCGTGCTGACCGCCGACAGCTCCGCGGCGACGAAGCGGCAGGCCCTGGCGTCCGGCGCCAAGGACTTCCTCACCAAACCCTTCGATGCCGTCGAGGTGGTGTTGCGCGTGAAGAACCTGCTCCAGATGCGCGCACTCCATACGCAGCTCCGCGAGCATAACCGTACGCTGGAGGAGCAGGTCCGCGCGCGGACCGCGGATTTGGAGGAGGCGCAGGTCGACGTCCTGGAGCGCCTGGGCCTCGTGACGGAGTACCGCGACGACGACACGGGCTCGCACATTCGGCGCGTCGGCGACCTGGCGTGGCGTGTCGCGCTCCAGCTCGGGGTCTCGCCGCGCGACGCCGAGATGATCCGCCTTGCCGCGCCCCTTCACGACCTCGGCAAGGTGGCGATTCCGGACGAGATCCTGCTGAAGCCGGGCCGGCTGACCGAGGCGGAGTTCGAGATCGTCAAGCGGCACACGGAAGTGGGCACGCGCATACTCTCCGGCAGCAGGTCCCGCCTCCTGCAGCTCGCCGAGGAGATCGCGGCGACGCACCACGAGCGCTGGGATGGCGCCGGTTACCCGGGAGGGCTCGCGCACGACGAGATCCCGCTTTCAGGCCGGATCATCGCCGTGGTGGACGTGTTCGACGCCCTCACGAGCCGCCGGCCCTACAAGACCGCCTGGCCGGAAGATCGCGCGCTTGCGGAGATCGAGCGTCTGAGCGGCGCCCACTTCGACCCGGAAGTGGTCCGGGCGTTCAGGAGCGCCCTGCATGCCCTCCGCGAAGAGGCGCGCCTCCCCGTCGCGGCCTGAGATGGCGCTGTGACGCGCACGCCGCTTCCGATCAAAGGCATTCTAGCAAGACGAGGGGACTATCAGGATTGTCGGGCGGAGTTCCGGACGGCTTCCGGCAGCGGCGTCCCAGGGATTGGGCCTCGCTCCTGTCGACCCTGTCATCCGGCCTGAAACGCGTCCAGCCGCACATCCCTGGCCATAGGGCTCATCATCGCCTGGCAGCGCGCCGTCATCCGGCCTGAAACGCATCCAGCCGCGCATCCAGCCATGATCGGGCCGAGGCGGCCTCTTCACGCGTGAGGGAGTGGCCGGCGTTTTGCCAGCTCAGCGTGACGTCCGCGCCCGCCGACCGCAGGATCTCCGCCAGCCGGGCCGCGTTCTCGGACGGCACAATCGGATCGTTACGGCCCGCGGAGAGAAAGACGGCCTTGCCGGCAAGGTCCGGCGGCGCGTCCGGCTCGAACGGGACCATCGCATGGAGCAGCACCGCCGCGCGAAGCGCCTGCGGCCGGCGCAGCAGCAGGCTGGCCGCGATGTTGGCCCCGTTGGAGTAGCCGACGGCGATCACGCGCGAGGCATCGAAGGCGTGGCGCTCCGCGGCCAGCGCCACGAAGCCGGCGAGCTGGTCCGTGCGGCGCCGCAAGTCCTCCTCGTCAAAGACGCCCTCCGCCAGCCGCCGAAAGAAGCGGGCCATGCCATTCTCCGCCACGTTGCCGCGCGGGCTGAGCCGGTTCGCGCCAGGCAGCAGCATCGCGCCGAGCGGCAGCAGGTCGTTCTCGTCGCCGCCCGTACCGTGCAGCAGCAGCAGCGTCGGCGCGCCCGGCGCGCCTTCCTCGTACCGATATTCGTAGTCCCCAAGCATCGACCTCTCCGATCCAAATCGCCATCGTGCGCGCGTTCCGTCAACACAACGGGCTCGAGCTACGGCTCCGCAGTATTCTCCTCACCGGCTCGGAGCAGCTCTTCCGGTGGCGTGGCGGCCGCGCCTTCCGCGGCGCGGAGCAGGCTCGCCGGCGCGGCGGCGCGCAGGTCGCCGTCGGTCGGAATATTGGACAGCGCTGCGGATTTCCTCAGCATTTCGCCAATCTCCCCTCGATCCACGCCTCCACGTCTTGGAACACGATCTCTCGGTCTCTCTCATTGAACAGCTCGTGGAACATGCCGGGATAGGTGCGCGCGAACACCGGCGCCGTCGTGCGCGCGGCGAGCTCCTCGGACGCCCCGATGTCCGCGATACGGTCGTCGCCGGCCAGCAGGAGCGCGACCGGCGGGCGAATGGCCGGCGCTTGATCGATCGCAATGGGCTGTTCGCCCAGCGTCTCGGTGAACCAGCGCGGAGTAGCCCATTGATGGCTGAGCGGATCGTGTGCAGTCTCTTCTACGATCGCCGTGTCATGCGTAAGCAGGCGCAGGTCGATATCGCTCGGCATCGGCATCGCCGGGGCGAGTACCGTGAGCACGGACGCGGCCGCGCGCTTCCAGAGCGGCACCGGCATCCGCAGCTGCAGGAATGGCGAGGATAGGATCAGCCCTGCGAGGCCAGGCGTGAAATCCTCGGTGTACCGAGCCGCGATGAGGCCGCCGAGACTGTGGCCGAGCAGGAAGAGCGGCGTGGCCGGCGCGTTACGGCGGGCGCAGTCCACCAGCGCCTCCACGTCGCGCAGGTAGTCCTTAAACCGATGGATGTGGCCGCGCCGGCCCGGTGACCGGCCATGCCCGCGCAGATCGCAGGCGAACAGCGCCAGGCCGAGCGGCGCGAAGCGGCACGCGAACCGCTCGTACCGGCCGCTGTGCTCGGCGTAGCCGTGCACGATCGCGACCGAGGCGCGTTCCGGGCCCGCCGGTCGCCAGCATCGCAGGAAGAGTCTCAGTCCGTCGGACGTTTCAATCGTGCGCTCGCTGCTTTGGATGGGCGCCTCCCGGCAGGAATCCCTGTCCCCTCGTGGAAGGATACGGTTACGGTTGCTAGACTTGTTCCAAATGGCCGGCCGGGGAGGAGAATCCCGCGGCGATGGCGAATGGCCCGGCATGTCGAGAGGCGCGACCGTCGCCACGCTGCAGCCCCCTCAGCATTGCGCGCCGAGCTCCGATTTTTCCTTCGATCATGCGTCCGAACCGCCGGAATTCCGGGGCATGCGGACGGCGAACAAAGCCGCAACGAAATTGCGTCAGTAACGTCAGACCATAGAGGCAGGCAATATGACCACCAGCGTATGGAAGTTCGCGGAATCGGTGATGGCGCCGGCTGCCGGCGCCCTGGACGGTTCCGACCGGCGCGAGGAGCGGGCGATGCTGGATCGCTGCGCCATTGGGGACGAGCGCGCGATACGCTGGATTCTGAGTCGCTACCGCGATCGCGTCGTCCGGCTGGCGGCGCACGTGCTTCACAATTCGCGGGAAGCGGAGGACGTGGCGCAGGAGGCCTTCGTCAAGGCGTTCCGCCAGATCGCGCAGTTTCGCGGTGAGTCGGGCTTCTACGCGTGGTTATACCGCATCGTCATCAACCTGTGCCTGGATCGGATGCGCCGAAAGTGCGCCTCGGCGGAGCTGCCGCTCGAAGGCGCCATGCCGTCGCTCATTGCGACGACGCCCGATATAGAGAAGCGCCTCGCCGTCGAGCAGGTGCTGGACTCTTTGACGCCCCCCATGCGCGCGGCGCTGGTGCTGCGCGAGGTCGAGGGCCTCGAGTATGCCGAAATCGCCGACGTTCTCCAAATTCCCGTGGGAACGGTCCGGTCGCGCCTGAACACGGCGCGTGAGCAGTTTCGCCGTCGATGGACGGCGTTGCTACAGGAGGCAGACCATGTTTGATCGCTGCCGCGCCTGGCGGTCCATGATGACGCGCCGGGCGGAAGGCCTGCTGTCGCCGGCGGAACGCGCGCTCCTGGAAAACCATGTGGATGCATGCGCCGCCTGCCGCCGTGCGGACGCGGCCGACGAGGCCCTGCATGATCTCTGCTTGACGCTCGACTCCGGCGTTGAGCGCAGCACGGCACGAGAATTCGACGACCGCGTCGTGACGAAGCTGCGCTCGCTTCCGCTCGACGATCGCGCGGCGAAGGGCTGGCGCGAGCGGATCCGGGACTGCTCGGCCGGGGTTTCGCTGGATTTCTGCATTCAGCTCGCCGGAGGCGGCCTGGCCGCAGCCTCGATCACGGCGATTCTGCTGGTCTCCGCGTTGAACCCGCCGCCGGCCTCCAGGGCTCCCTCGGCCTACGAAGTGCGGACGCTATCCGCCGCGGAACGCAGCGAGCCGCCGGTTCCGCTCGAATCGCTCTTCCAGACGTCCTCGCCGCGCGCAGCCATGCTCTGGGCCACGCCGGGAAGGCCCCAGTTCCGAGCCGACGCCGCCGACGCCGCAGCCGCCACGCGACGCCAGCCTAGCCGGGACCGGCGCGCCACCCGCCGCCGCGGAGCCCGAGTTTCGCGCCGCTACGTCCTGAGTTGAGCCTTCCGACCGGCGGCGCCGGCCGCCTGCAACACGTTGGGATAGGGACCCGGATGCGCGGCGATTTTTCGCGTACCCGGGTCCCTATTCGTGTTTGCGCCAGGCAGCTGTCCCGAACCGCGGCGGCTCTGGCCGCAATTGTCGTGCTTGCGCTGTGGGCGCCCGCTGCGCAGAGCCGTGGAGCACCGATATCCGGCGGCGCGCGGCCCGCGGACCCCGGGCCTAGCCGCTCCCGTGGGACTGAACTCCTCGGCTCGCGGCGACCGCATCGCCCAGGGGCGCCCGGCCTTCGCGGACGTGCTAATACGATCGCGCCGCCGAACGAGCTGGGCGTCATTCCGATCCTGGAGTACCACTCGGTCGGCGGTCCGTCGGAATTCAACGATGGCGTGCTGTACGACAAGCACGGCCTCAACATCGCGCCGGATACCCTTCGCCGCCAGCTTGCGCTGATGTACGCGGCCGGCTGGTACCCCGTCAACATGCGGGACGTGCTCACCGCGCGCATTCGCGTGCCGCGCGGCCGGATTCCCGTCGTGCTCACTTTCGACGACGCGCGCCCCTCGCAGTTCCGATATCTGCCGAACGGCCGCATTGATCCGAGCTCCGCCGTCGGGATCCTCGAGGCCTTCCACCGGCGCCACAGGGACTGGCCGCGCCGCGCCACGTTCTACGTCCTGCCGGAGAGCAGGTGGAACGGCGTGCCGTTCGAACAGGACGGCGCCGAGCGGCGAAAGCTGCGCTACCTGCTCCGCCGCGGCTACGAGATCGCGAACCACACCCTGTCGCATCGCAGCCTTGCGACCATGAGCCCGGCGACGCTCCGGTGGGAGATGGCGGAGGCCGTGCGCGATATCCGCAGGCTCGCGCCGCGCGCCACGATGGACACGATGGCGCTGCCGTACGGGATCGCGCCGAACGATCCGACGCGGTGGGACCTCCTTCTTGACGGCAGGCAGGGCGGTACCCGATACCACAACCGGTGTATCCTGCTGGCGAGCGGCGGCCCGGCCTTTCCATTCGCGCACCGCCAGTTCGATCGGCGGCAGGTCCCGCGGATCGAGCCGGAGCCGGGCGCCATCGAGCGCTGGATCACGGATCTGCGGCCAGGCGGCCCAGTAGCGCCTTTCGTCAGCGACGGGAAGGCCAGTATAGTCACAATTCCCGGCGAAGAAAAAAAGAACCTGAACGTCCGGCGGCTTCGCGGGTGCGGGCTCGTCATCGACTTCGCGTACAAGCGTGGGGCTAGCTCCGCTGCTCCCCACGGCAACGCAGCTGCGGGCGTCATGCGCACCGCCCATCCGGCAGCCGGCTATCCCGCAACACCGAAAGGATTATGAACATGAGTTCGACGGCGGAGCGGCAGATCGTACACGTTGTCCTGTTTCGATGGGCGGAGACAGCCACGGGCGCGGCTATCGATGCGGCGATGGACGGGCTGCGCGCCCTGGAGCACAAGATCGAGGGAATTGTCGAGCTGAGCGCCGGCGAGAACTTTTCGGACCGGGGCAAAGGCTACACGCACGTGCTGTTCGTCAAATTCGCAAACCGTGCAGCTTTGGAGGCCTACGTTCCCCACCCGGAGCATCAGCGCGTGGTACAGACCCTCATCGCGCCGATCCGGAGCGACGTGCTGGCCGTCGATTACGAGGCGTGAGCCTGGCAGCAGGCAAACGGCAATCGGAAACTCGTCTTCCGTGCTGCCGATTGCCTGCTGCCGATTTCAAAGTGACGCAGGGGGTCTGTAAGCCGGGTTTTGTCTTTGTGTGGTCATCTCTCTAGGAGGCCGGTTGCCCGACCCCTCGAGCGGTCTACCCGGAAGGTCGGCGAGCAGCGTCAACCCCTCCTGTCAGACCTTGCTTCCGATGGGGTTTACCAGGCCGCTGTGTCTCCACCGCGCCGGTGCGCCCTTACCGCACCATTTCACCGTTACCACAGGTCAGGCAACCGGCAGCCGGCAGCCGGCAATAGAGAGCGCCGCTCGCCATTGCCGACCGCCGATTGCCTATGCCTGACCTGTGGCTGTGTATTTTCTGTGGCACTTTCCGTCGGGTCGCCCCGCCCGGACGTTATCCGGCATCGTCGCTCTATGAAGCCCGGACTTTCCTCTCCGGCCCGAAGGCCGCAGCGACCACCCGACCCCCTGCCGGAGTATGATACCATAGTCGGAGGCCGCGACTTGACCGGTTCATCCGCTCGTCCGCGATGTACGCGCCCGGACCTGGCGCGGCGGACGACGCGCGGCCAAGCGCGCCCGAACCACGCGCCGGGGGCGGCGGACGACGCGCGGCCAAGCGCGCCCGAACCACGCGCCGGGGGCGGCGGACGACGCGCGGCC
>DATGJU010000219.1:0-8074 GCA_035295045.1 Chthonomonadaceae bacterium | reverse complement strand
AGGCGAGGTACGTGTCAAAGAACAGCTTCATTTGAAGCGTAGCGGGCAGCCCGCCGCCGAACTCCATCTGCGGCACGTCGGAGCCCGCGGTCTGCTCCCTGCTCCAGTTGTTCGTCTTCTGGAACGTATATTCATTTGGATTGAACATGAAATCGACCGAGCCGTTCTTGCTGCTTATCGAGGCCCGCGTCGGTAGAGGGCTGTTGCTCATGACCGTTCCCTTTGTATATGGCTTGCAGTCTGTGCGATGGATTCGCTTTAGATCCAGCGTGTCGGTTCGCCGGATGCGGCCGGCCGCTAGAACATCGACCTGCGACGCTCAAAATCGAGCTTCCGCTTGAGCACCGAATAGACTCGGCGAGCCAGATGCTCCATCTCCGTCTCGGGCGTCGTGCCGGCCAGATCGGACGGGTCGGACAGGTCGCGTCCCCCGCGGTCCGTCATCGCACCGCCTGGTACGATCTCGCCGCTCGCCCCGCCGCTTTCAGGATCGGACGCCGCGGCAGTGACCGCCGGGCCGGCCTGTTTCCGGCGCACGGTCCGAACATCTGGCAGTGGCTCGTCCGGCGCGGGGAGGCCGGCCCACGGCTTCGACTCATCCCGGGGGTAGATGTCGAAACGGCGGCCGCTCGAATCGCCGCCGGTCTGCAGCGCCAAATCGGCGCGCTGCACGGAAGCCGGACGCCGCTGCACGTGTACGCCCGTGCGTGGCAGCCGGATCTGCGACGGCACGGGAGCGACCCCGGCATCGCGGCCGCGTGGTTGCTGACGAGCTGCGGGCTCTCCTCCGTTCAGCCTGGCCGCCACGTATCGTCTCGCGCCGTCTGCTGCCGCGGCTCGTGTCGCCGGCGCGGAGGCCTGTAGTGCTGAGGCGTCAGCGGAACGGGGCGGCTGGTCGCCGCCCGCGGCTCGCATCTCTCCTGGCCCGCTTTCCGGCGGCGCGGCGCTGACAGGCGCGGCTCCGGCGACAGTCACGTCAGCGCGGGGCCGCGCAGGAGCGGATGCCGCGCGCGCCGGGCCGGACTCGCCCTGGGGCAGGCCGGCGGGAGTCTCGCCCGGCCCGGCGTCTCCGCCGAACTGGACGCCGAAAACCTCTCTTGCCGTCTTTGCCGATACGCCAAATCTCCGAAGCTGCGCCTCCATCGGCGTAACGTCCTGCTCCGCGGCGGATTCCGCACGGGCCGCGCCTGCCGGCGCGTTCGCCGCACCTGCCGGGGCGTTCGCGGCGCCTGCCGGGAGCGGCTGTCCGCCGCCCTGCGCGGCCTGCGGCGCGCGCGGTCCGTCGTCGCGTGCCGTTCCGGCCATCGCAGGCGAATGCCGCGCAAAACTCGCGTCGGGCGGGTGCGGCGAAATGCCGTCGTCCGTTGAAGCCGGTGTCGGCGAAGCGCCCGCCGCCTCCGCGACGGTTTCGTCCGCAGGCTGCGCCGAAGCTTGCCGAGCGGGTGCCTGCGCTCCGCCACCGGCGGCATGTGGCCGGTTCGCCTCGGACACGGAAGGACCATCCGGCTCGCTGCCATGCGGCGGCGCGTCGTCGCCGCGGGACGAAGTCGCTCCGCCGCTCGTTGGGGGTTCCGGCCCGTCCAATTCGTCGCCGTCGACAGCCGGGGCGGGGCCGGGCCGACCCGGCGCGGGCGGGCTCGGATCGACGGTAGCTCCGGAAGGCGACAGCGCGGACGGCCGGGCGATCGCGTCTTGGGCCGGGCCAGCCGATTCGCCGGTCGGCGCGCCACCCAGATTCTCCGGCTCCTCCGGCGGCACTCCGGGTCTCGCCGAAATATCGGCCGCATCCAATCCGAGCCGATCGGGCCGCGCCGAATCCGGCTCCAATCGCGCACGGACAAACCGCCGCACGACACCCGCCGCCCCGGCCGATGGCGAGGGCTGCGCCGCCCGAATCGGCGCTCCGGCATCGCCCGCTTGCTGCCGGCCGCCTTCGCCGCGAGCGGGAGGCGGCCGTCGAGCTCCTTCCGCGTGCGCAGAACCGGCTGCATCTGCCGCGGTTCGGTCCTGCGGCTCACGGGGCGCGGCGGCCGGGCGAGCATTCGCGCGAGTGGTATCGGCCTCGCCGGTCGTCTGGCCCGGCGAAGGCTCTCCGGCATCGGCCACGCCGCTGAACTGTACGCCGAAAACCTCCCTGGCCGTCTTCGCGGATACTCCGAACCGGCGAAGCTGCGCCTCGATGGGCGAGGCTTCCGACTCGGGGCCATCTGGCGCCGGGGAGTGCGCGGGATCCGGCCCTTCGCCGCGCCGCGAATTCTGTGCGGAGGGCGGCGGGGCCGTATCGTCGGCTGTGCCGCCGGGCGAGCCTTCCCCGCGCGGTGGGCCGTCCGACGCTGCGCCCGCCGGGGCCAACGAAGCCGCAGCCGCCATCGTTGCCGCGCTGCTCGCGGCGGGGTGGGTGGGCGAACCCGCGGCCGGCTCTGCGGCGGCCTCCTGTGTCTGCTCTTCCTCCGAATCAAGATACTCGCCCTGCAGCCGCGCAAGCCATGATGCAGGCAGCCGCGAGGCCGCCTCCGCCTTGGATTGAAACAGGTCGGCTGCCGAAAGCTGTGCCTCTGCCCGTTCCGCGGCTTCGGCCTGCTCCGACGGCGACGGGCCGGAAGCCGAACTCGGACCCGGGAGGTAGATGCGCTGGAATCTCCGGTCGTCCGGGGCTGCCTGCCGGCGCCGCACGGTGGAGGCGGGTGTGGACTCCCCGCTCCCTGACGCCGGAGCGACGGCCGGCGCCGCGCCGCGGACGGAAACGGGCGCCGCCGCGGCGGCTTGCGGCGCAGCGGTTGCCCCGCCGCCGGCCCCCGGAGTCGCGCGGCGAGATCCAGTGTCGTCTGCAGGCGCCAGGTCTTGCGCTCCTGCGCCGGAATGGAGCGGCGCCTGTACACTTTCGCCTTGCGCCGATAGCTCGGCTGGAGCCGGCGTGGCGGAGGACGGCGGCGTGGCGGAAGGCGGTACGGCCAGGACCGCGGCCGGCCGGGCCTCGGCGGAGTGTGTCGCGGGCCGCGGACGATCCTCATCTGCCGCAGCCGGGCCGACCGCACCCTCAGCGGTCCTGCCCTGGTCTTGCGCTGCCGTGTCCGTGTCGGACTGCCGCTGCTCCGGCATGACGGCCGCACCGGACAGATGGCCGGCCTCGCTTCTCGCGACCGTATGGTCCGGCTCCGCAGCCGAGAGCGCCTGCCCGCGAGCCCGCGGTTCGGCGGGTCCGAAGGACTCGACCGCAGGCCGCGTCGGCGCAGAGGCGCCGAGCGCTCCAGTCGGCGCCGGGGCTATCCCGGATCCGGATCGATCCGGGGCCAATGCCGGCGCAGAGTCCGGCGGTACTGTCGGGCCGGGGTCCGTCGTACGCACGGCTTCCGCGTTCGGCTGCACCGGCGTGGAGTTAGCCGGCAGCGCCGGGCCAAAGTCGGACCTGTGCACGGACTGCGCCTCGAACTGCGGCGGCGTGATATTCACCGGCATCGCCGAGGCCGGGTCCGTCGGCGGCACGGGCGGCGCGTCCGGCCGTTCCAGCGCCCGAATGGCCGGTCGGTCTGCCCGGCGGCGCACGCTGGGCGAGGCCGAGCCTGCCGTCGCCGGCGGCGCGGGTGTCGCGGCCCGCTCGGGTCCGGCCGGTCGCTCCGCAATCTGCTGGCCCTCGGGGATCGCCGCTCCCGCTGGCCCATCGGCCTGGCGCTGGGGCTCAGGCCGCGCCTGCAGCGCTTCCTTCGTCATCGGCGCGTGCGGCGCCTCGGCGTCCGTCGACGCCTCGGTCGCGGCTGGCGCGAATAAAGCGTCGGATAGCGTGGGTGGCGCCGCGTCCCGTCGCTGCGCTGCTTCGGCCGGCGCCGCGCCGGGGGACGTCGGCGAGGATATCGCGCGCGCAGGGGCTTCCGCGGCGGCGATCTCCGGTGTGTAGGGTTCGGCCGGCGGGTTCGCCAGGGCCGGCGCCGGCTGGGCTGTCATCTGAGCACCCGTCACCGGCTCGCGCCCGGTTGAGGGGGCGATGATAGGCGTCGTCGCGGTATCCGTGGCGGAGTGGGCGGGGGTCTCCGCGGAGAGCCCGCCGCTCCGCTGAAGCGTGACGCTCTGGCCGTCGGCGTCGCCGGCCCCGCGCGCGGAAACACCAGCGGGAACACCAACGATATCACCCGCGCTCCGAAGGCGCTCGCCCTGCCTTTGTGTCCACTGTCGCGCCAGCGCGTCGGCGATCGGGTCCAGTTGATACGGCGGCGCCGAACGCTCTGCGCCGGCCTGGGGCTCGTCCTGGCGCCATGACGGTGTAGATCGCGGTGCCGCGTCGAGGGCCGCATCGGGAACGGACACGGCGTACGGGGGCAGGCGCGGCGAAAGTCCCGGGCCGGAGCCGTGCTCGATGCTCGCCGCGGAGGCTCCCGGGGCGAGATCGGCATCCGCGTTTTCCTGCTCCCCGCCGAGGTCGAGTTCTGAATAGGACGGATCGGCCTCCACGCCGGGGTCCGCGCCGAAGGGATCGGCCGCCAACGGGTCGTCGTCATTGGCGAAAGACCGGGCCCGCCGCCCCGCGGCGAGCCGCGCCCGCCGGAACACGCGCTGCGCACGGGCCGCTCGTCGTGCAGGCGCGGAGCGAGACAGCAACTGGCTTACGCTCGACCCGATCTCGGAACCGGCCAGAATCTTGTGGCGTTGAAGTATAAATCGGGCAAGAGGTAACTTCGTTAAGGACATTGCGTCGGAATCCCGAATTCCATCGGCGTGGACTCGCCGGCCAGGCGGAGTTACGGTCGGAAAGATAACTCGGCAACAGTTATCAGCTCAGCACAAGGCCTTCGTGCGCCAGCTCCAGCGTCTCAATGGCAACGGCCATGCCGTCGGCCAGAAGCTGCGGACCGCTCCACCGCACGGGAAACGCGTTGACGAAGCTCCAACTCGTGATCTGCTTCTTATCGGGCGCAAATACGCGCACGGTGACGTTGCGGCGGTCGATCTTGCCCTGGATGATCTTGAGATACCACTGGAAGAGCTGCATCGAGTTGGTCAGACCGAACTTCAGCACCACGTTCCCGATCCGCGTGTGTCCCGGCAGTTTGTGGATGAAGCTGTTGTTGCCGCCCTCGGCATAGTCCTCGACCTGGGTCTGGATGTCCAGCGGGCCCATCTCCGTGAACACCGCGTGCGTGATCTGGTGGATTTCCACGTAGAAGCGGCAGTTTGCGTAGCCTTCGTTGTTTTCCATGGATTCGGCGCCTCAATGCTGCAGAGCGCGCCGCGGAACGCCGGGCATGCGCCCGGCGCCGGCTGCTCCGCCGTTGAAATGGTTCGCTTCTATCGCCTCTCGCCGGAGCGCAGCGCATCGAAGCGTATCTGGTCCCGGGCAATGCGATACACGAGCTCGGCAAGCTCGTTCAGGTCGACCTCGTGGCCCTCGAACTGTACGCGGTCGTAGCCGGCCCCGCCCGGACCCGACTGGTCGGTCTCGTCAGAGGTATCTACCTCGCGCAGGTTGCGAGCAATTCTGGACGGTTCGGGCAATCTATTGTCCGTTATCTCGCCGGCCGTAGGTCTCTGCTAGCGCGCCGCGTCGGTGCTTGTAATCGCGTCGTCGAAATCGCTAAGGTCGAGCTCGAGCGCGGCGCCGCACTGCGGACAGGATGTCTCGATGACCTCCGGCACATCCGTCTCTTCGTCCGAGGAGTTCAGCCGGACGTAGAGGGCCTGGAGAAACTGGTAGTCCTGCGAAAACAGATCTAGAATCACGTCGGTCGTGATGCGCTCCAGGGAGCCGAGCTGTACCACGACGCGCGCCAGAATGAGCACCGGAAGGTACTCCGGATTGTCCTTGACGCGGCGATCGTGCAGGGCATCGAGCTCGTCGCGGGTCGTCGCCAGGCGCATTACTCCGCTGCGGTGCAGGCTGCCGCGCGGATCGATGTAGCCGCGCGGCAGCGTGAAATCGAATTCGACCTGGTGCATAGTCATCCGGGAAGAGGCGGAGCGCGGTTAGCGGCCCGCCTCTTCATGCGTTATCCGCTATTTGATCCGCTCGTATCCCTCGTGGGTGATCTCGAGCTCTTCGATGGCTACCTCGTTGTTACTGGCGTTGGCGGCCGGGCCGGTCAGCTTGCTGGGCCAGGCGTTCGTGAAGTTCCAGCGCGCGATCTCGGAGCCCTTGGTGTCGAACATCACGACGGACCCATTCTTGCGGCCCTCCTCCACCTTGCCGTCCTCGATCAGCTTGCGCCATTTCCACATGTCCATGGCGTCGGTGATACCGCGGCGCAAGGTGATGTTGTTCCACTTCATGCGGCCGGGCACTTTCTTGATGACGAACTCGCCCTTCTCGCCGCTGGCCTTGTACTCGACCACCTCGTTCTCGCTGCCGAGGCCGGTGCACTCGCGAAAGGCGCCGGTGACCTGGCCCTGAAACTCGATCCCGAACCATGCCCCAACCAGGGGATCTTTTTGCGTTGGCATTGACTGCTCCTTATAGCGCCGGACACGGGCCCGCCGGCGCGAGCGAACGATACGAACAGTGTGAGGCTATTATACCGGTCCGGCGGGCTAATGGCCGCCGGACCGCTTCGGAATTCGCCCGGCCGCTCTGCGCGGCCGGTGCTGGTCGGATGCCCACCGCCGGCCGCAGGCGCGGCGGCGGCGGCCCAGGAGGGCGGCTAGCCGGCCACGTCCTGCTTCTGCAGGAAGCGGAAGACCACGAACTCCGCGGGCTTCACCGGCGCCAGACCGATCTCCACGTACAGGTAACCCGCGTCGCGCGTCTCCGGCGGGTTAAGGTGCTCGTCGCAGCGGACGTAGAACGCGTCCGAAGGCGTGGCGCCGAAGAGCGCTCCGTCCCGCCAGACGCGCGTCAGGAACGCCGAGACGTCGCGGGTCACGCGCGCCCACAGGTCCTGGTTGTTCGGCTCGAAGACGACCCACTGCATCCCCTCCTCGAGCGACTTCTCCACGTAGTTGAATAGGCGGCGCACGTTGATGTAGCGCCACTCGGCCTTGGCCACGGCGGCCATGGTGCGCGCCCCGTATACGAGCGTTCCGCGGCCGGGGAACGTCCGGATGCAGTTCACGCCCACCGGGTTCAGGCCATCCTGCTCGTTGCGAGTGATCTTGACCGTGGGCTCGATCGCGCCGCGAAGGGACTCGTTGGCCGGGGCCTTGTGGACCCCGCGCTCCGCGTCGGTGCGGGCCCAGACGCCCGCGACGTGACCGCAGGGCGGTACCTTGATCGTCTCGGGCTTGCCGCTCGTGTCGTGCTTCATCACCTCGATCCAGGGGTAGTAGAGCGCCGCGTACGCGGACTCGATCCCCAGCTCCTGCTGCCACTCCTGCATGCCCTGCGCGTCGAGATCAGGAAGGCTGTCGAGGATTACCATGCGGTTCGACATCTGCTCGCAGTGTGTGGTAAGCATCTGCTGCGTCGCCTTAACGAGCTTCTTGATCTTGACTTCGTCCGCGTCGGCGGCCTTCTTCGCGCGGTCGTAGTAGGCCATCAGGTCGGGGCAGCAGACGATCGCGACCTCCTCGGCGAGCTGCAGGCCCTGCGTGCCGGTCTTCAGCGTGGAGTCGCCGCGAATGTTCGCGAGCTCCATGGAGCGCTGCTCGAACGGAATGGCCTTGGGGTCCGACACCGGGAGGAGATCGGCGTCGTCCGCCACGAACTCGAACTGCAGCCCGCTGAGACCGGCCTGCCGCGCCTCGGTGGACGTCCTGAGCTCGCGGAAAGCCTGTGCTACGCCCTTGTACTTGTCGCTTTCGGGACCGAAGGAGACGTTGCCGAGCGGCAGCTTCGTGCCGCCGACCTGCAGCTCGACATAGAAAACGTCCTCTGGGAACGTAATCTTCTCTGCCGTAGCGTCCGCCGCTGCGCCATCCCCAGCCTGCTGCGCGTCCGGACCGGCCTTGGCTCCCTTGTCGGCCTTATCCGCCTGCGCTGTGGCCGGCTTGTCGGTCTTCTCCGTCGGCGGCTGCTTGGGCTTATCGACAAGGAGCTTTGCGTCCTTGAGCTCCTTGGGCACCGAGACCTCGAACAGGTCGCCGCCGCCGTTGTTGAGAGCCTTGACCGCCACGTGGGAAAATGTGCCCGCGGCCTGGCCGGTCCTGTTCGTGC
>DATGJU010000218.1:0-8143 GCA_035295045.1 Chthonomonadaceae bacterium | reverse complement strand
GTGCTTGACAAGTTGGTCGTTGACTTTGAAACCCAGTTCCGTCGGATAGAACCGTTTATCTGTCAGTTCGACATACTCGCGGTCGCGGATCACCTGGATAATGCTGGCATAGGTGCTCGGCCGGCCGATGCCCTGCTCTTCGAGCGCCTTGACGATGGTCGCTTCGGTGTAGCGGGGCGGCGGCTCCGTGAAATGCTGACGCGGTTCGAGTTTGATCAGATCGAGATCCTGTCCTTTGGTCAGCGGGGGCAGCGGCGGCTGCTCTTCATCGGAGACCTCATCGGTGTCCTTGCCCTCGGTGTAGACGCGCATAAAGCCGTCGAACTTCACCACGCTCCCCGTCGCGCGGAACACATAGGGCTCGCCGGTATTCGCCGGCCCGGTCGCGTGGATGTCCACCGTCGTCAGGTCGAGGACGGCCGGGTTCATCTGACTGGCCACGAAGCGCTGCCATATCAGCCTGTACAGCTTGAGCTGCTCCGCCGAGAGGTAGGGCGCCACAATCTCCGGCTCGCGATAGACCGAGGTCGGCCGTATCGCCTCGTGGGCGTCCTGCGCGCTGCTCTTGGTCTTGAACTGCTTCGGCGCGTCCGGCGCATACGAGCAGCGCCGCCGGGCCGCCGCGTCCAGCGTGGAATCGTACCGCTCGCGGATGAACTGCAGCGCTTCGACCTGCGCCTCGCCGGCCACACGGACCGAGTCGGTCCGCATGTAGGTGATAAGGCCGACGCTGCCCTCGCCCGGCAGCTCCACGCCCTCGTAGAGCCCCTGCGCCACCGACATGGTGCGCCGGTTGCCGAACCCCAGCTTCCGGGCCGCCTCCTGCTGCAGCGTGCTCGTGATGAACGGCGGCGCGGCGTTTCGCTTCTGCTCCCGCCGCTTCACGTCCCGCACGTCGTAGCGCGCGTCCTTCAGGTCCGCCAGGACGACGTTGATATCGCCCTCGTTCTTCGGCTCCAGCCGCGTGCCGCCGCGGGCGTGCAGCCGGGCCTGGAACGGATGCCGCTTCTCCGGCTTGCGGGGCGTCAGCGTCGCAGTGAGCGACCAGTACTCCTGCGGCACGAAGGCCTGGATCTCCCGCTCCCGCTCGCAGATCAGCCGAACGGCCACCGACTGGACGCGCCCCGCGGAGAGGCCCTTCTGGATCTTCTTCGAGAGGATGGGCGAGAGCTTATAGCCGATCAGCCGGTCCAGGATGCGCCGGGCCTGCTGCGCATTGACCCGGTCCATGTCGATCGAGCGAGGATGCTCCAGCGCGTGGAGCACCGCCGAGCGCGTCAGCTCGTTGCACTCCACCCGGTGCACGTTCTTGAGCTGGAGCGCCTCGGCCAGGTGCCAAGCGATCGCCTCGCCTTCGCGATCGGGGTCGGAGGCGAGGTAGACGGCCTTGGTGCCCTTCGCCGCCTGCGCGAGCCGCTTCAGCACGTCGCCGCGATCGTTCAGCGGCTCATAGGTCGGCTCGAAGTTATCGTCGACCTTCACGCCGAGCCGCTTCTGGGGCAGGTCGCGCACGTGCCCCATGCTGGCTTCGACGACGAATCCATCGCCAAGAAAGTTCTTGAACGTCTTGATCTTGGTGGGAGATTCTACAATGAGAAGCGATTTCGCCATGCCGTTGGTGGACCCTCGATTTCTGCGCCGCCGATGCCCGCGATTTTCACAGGCTGCGGCAGGTCGGGTTATGGTACCCGTGCCCCTACCCTTTGTCAAGAAAGTGCGATCGCGGTTCGGCGGCCGCGGAATCGCGACGCGGCACCCCGCGACCGGTGCGCGGCGGGCGGCCGCGGCACGTTCCGGCCCGCAGCGGGGCGCGCCTCACCTTGACAAACGGTCCGGCCAATAGTACAATGGTTGGCAACTTGACCGGCGTATTGGACCGGTTTTTGTGCCGACTCTGGGGATTGCCTCTGTGGCGCAGTGGTAGCGCAACGGTTTTGTAAACCGTTGGTCCTCGGTTCGAATCCGAGCGGAGGCCTGACCTGACGCGATGAAAGCGCTCCGCCGTTATCGGCGGAGCGCTTTCATCGTCTGCGGCCGGCCGACGCCGGCTACTTCTTGGCCCACTTCACGTGGCCGTCGGCATAGATCACCGCCCGTCCATCGTCTCCGGCGACGTAGCCCAGCTCCGTCTCGGAGGGCGACTGGATATCCGCCATGCTTCCCCCCGCGAAGGTGTAGGTGAAGTTCTCGAACAGGCTCTCGGCGCCGAGGTAGGGCGCGAGCTTATCATGGATACCGTCCGGACTGGGGAGCTGCTCGTCGTTGTCTTCAGCGAACATGATCGCCGCCAGCCCGAGCTGTTTTGCGTTCGAGATGAGGACCGTGCGGTGCGCGGCGGCCCGCATCGCAAGGTACTGCTCCTTGTCGATCTTGATAAGCGGCATGAACCAGAGCGCATTCTGGACTTCGTACAGCGCGCCGGAGCCGTCCGGCAGCAGGACAGCGCCGGAGCCGTCCGCGCAGATGAGAAGACGCGGGCTTTCGCTCTTCACCACGCTTTCCAGCCACACCGGGCCGATCGTCAGCGCCGTCTCCGCCATCTTGAGATTCTGGCGCGAACTCACAATGCGGAACGGGAGCTTCGGCGGCGCCGGTGGCGATCGCTGGTACTCCTTTAGCGGCCCGGTCAACTGCTTCAATCCGCCAGTTCGCGTATCGATCGCGTAGAGCTTTCGCGGCCCGGGCTGCGCTCGCGGCACGTCGCTGAGAACGGGATTGCCGTCCGCGTCCCAGAGGATTCCGCACGCATCTCCCTGCGGCAGATCGATCCGCGCCCCTACCCGGCCATTGGGATGGAGCAGGACGCAGGCGCCGGCGCCGTTTGGCTGGTACGACTCCAGACGAGCCACGGCGATCGGCCGGGACGGCGAGACCGAGATCGAAAGCATGTCGGCCGCGACTTGCGGCAGCGGGACGGGCACGGCGCGCTCGATGCCGTTGCCGAGCAGGAGAAGCCGAAACTCGTGCGCCGGCGGCCCCGGCTGCGCCGCCACCGGCGGGACGACCCGATCCACCACGGCGAACATCGATTCCGTCGTCGGCATCCACTCGCTGAGCGTCACGTTGACTTCCGGCTCGGCCGAGCGCCACAGTGATACCGGCCGCCGGATTTCCGCGTTCCAGAAGACGATTTCACGGTCCATCGTCGGTCGCGCAGGGTTCGGATTGTTCGCCGACGGGAGGTTTTCCGGCCTGATCCGCATGCCCATCCGGACGATGGCCACATTGTGCCCGAGCGGAGAGATGGTCGAGCGCTCGACGACAGGTCCCGCGATGAGGTCCGCGGGCGGGGCCAGGTAGGCATCGCGGTCCGTCAGGAGCGAAGCGCCCTGCCGCCGGTCCTGCCCGAACGCGGGCGCGCACACCAATGCAGCCGCCGCAGCCAGCGCCGCGCCGGCGCGGACCGCGCGACCCATCGACCACGTGATCGCCGCGATGTTCCTTGCCATGTCCCAGCCTCCCATCGATGCCTGCCCGCCGCCTGAGTACGTGCTGATACTATAGAGGAAACAGCGGCGGTTCCGGTTCACGCCCTGCGAGATAACGCGCGCCCGGCAGGAGCGCCGGGCGCGCGTCGAACGATAACACGGTATGAGGATGAATAGAGCGTCAATCATCGGTCTGAATCTGCCGATGGGTGTAGGCGCGAACCCAGATCGATCCGATCCTGACAGTCAGCCATCCCAGAGCGATCAGGATGGCAAGCGCTCCGATCACGCTGATCAGCAGCGCCACCGGATTGTCGCGCAGCGACCAGGGCGTCAGTCTCTCATTGTGGCTCACCCCCTCGCACAATGCCGTAGTCTGTGCGTTGCGGCTCGTGGCGCGTGAGGCGAACGGGCTCGATTGTGGATTCACCTCCTGCCACAACGGCCGTCGGTATGTCAAAGGAGGCCGATCCGGAAGCGCTCCTGTCTACTGATACGAGCCAGATTGCAAACGGTTTACCCGTGCGGAGATTACCGATTTCTATTATAATAGACGAGGAGGCAGGGAGAGGAATGATTCGCGTACCGACCGACCGTCAGCCGACACATCCGGGCGAGATGCTCAGAGACGAGTTTCTCCTGCCGATGGGGATGACGCAGCGTGAGCTGGCGGAGTCCATCCACGTCGCCTATCAGAGGATAAACGAGCTGGTGAACGGCAAGCGAGGCGTCACGCCCAGCACCGCGTTGAGGCTCGCAAGGGTGTTCGGCATGTCCGCCGACTTCTGGATGAGCGTTCAGTTACGCTGGGACCTCTACCACGCTCGCAAACTGGAGGAGCGGCAGCTCGCGGAGATCCGGCCGAGGGTCGGCGCGGCCAACTGACCGAAGGCGCAGCCGTGCGCAGTCTCCGACTCCTTATTGCGGCAGTGGGCTGGAGCGGCCTAAACCAGCGCGGCGGACAGCTCCTCCGGCGCGAGGCGCGTGCCCACGTAGAAGGCGCCGAAGTCGGCGTATTTGGCGCTCACCTCGTCGAAGCGCATCTCGTAGATGAGCTTCTTGATGTCCAGCGGATCGCCGGCGAAGAGCGTCACGCCCCACTCCCAGTCGTCCAGCCCGGTCGACCCCGTGATCATCTGCTGCACGCGGCCGTGGTATTTGCGGCCCGTCGTGGCGTGGTTGCGCATCATCTGGCGCCGCTCCTCCATGCCCGCCGCATACCAGTTCACGGTCTCTCCGCGCCGCTTATTCATCGGGTAGAAGCAGACGAACGGCATCTCCGTGGCGTCCGGGATCGGCGGGAAGAGGCGGCGACGAACGAACGGCTGCTGCATCAGCGCGTCGCGGTCCTGCGAGCCGCCCCGCGCGTACGCCTCGTACAGGCTGAGCTCCGTCACGCTCAAGTAGGAGTAGGCCGGCTCGGTGAAGTCCGCCAGGCGCGTGCGCGCGAACTCCAGCTTGAGCGCATGGAGGGCCGCCAGCGTCGGCCGCAGGTGAAGCTGCAGCAGGTCCGCCTTATGGCCGAGCACGGAGTAGAAGGCGCTGGATCCGAGCTGCGCGTCGTGCGGCAGGTCGGCGGCGCGCATGAATTCGGCCGCCTCGCCGAGCACCGCGCCGCGCTCGGCATCGGGCAGCACCTTCCAGCGCGGCCAATTAAACCGCCGGAAATCGTGCATCGCGTACCAGCCCTCGAGTGTCTCCGGAACCTCCGCCATCGCTCTTCTCCCCTGCCCGAACACAGACTGAACACGCCCGTGGATGCTCTCAGTATACCGCAGCCCCGGGCGGCGCGCCCGTCCGGGGTGCGCGACGCCCGGGGCCGTCCTGCGAAGCGGCGCCGGTCAATTTTTTTTCACGAGGCTCTTGACGCCGGACGAGCCGGGTGCTACACTATCCCACTAACTCTATAGACTTAGTGGGATTATAACATGCCATTACCGGGCATATCGAGGCCGGAGCGAGCGTCCGGCCCAGGCGACGGAATGGCCGCACGGCTTGAGCAAGGGAGAAATGGAATGCCGATCCAGCGAACACGTGGTGCGTTCACGCTTATCGAGCTGCTCGTCGTCATCGCGATTATCGCGGTGCTTGCCGCTATCCTCTTCCCGGTCTTCGCGCAGGCCCGAGAGAAGGCGCGCCAGGCGAGCTGCGTCAGCAATCTCAAGCAGCAGGGCCTGGCGCTCATGCAGTACCTGCAGGACTACGATGAGCGGTTTCCCGCCACTGTCAGCGAGCGCGAGGGAGTTCTCGCCAACGAAACCAGCCCACAGGCGGCGCTTGCGTATAGCATACGGGGCCGGCTCGAGCCGTACATCCGCGGCGGAGCCTCGCCGTCCAGCGGCAGCGTGTGGCGCGATCCATCGGCCGCTGTAGCGTGGCCGGTTCAGCCCACATCCGGCGCGCCCAGTCCGGCCGTCGTCTACTGGCCCAACGACTACGGGTTCAACGTCAACGAGGGCGCCATAGCCGCCGAGGAGGGACTGGCAAACACCGGGATAAGCGCTGCATCCAGTACGTTTTTCACCAACAACCCGAGCTTCGGCTTCAGCGACAGGACCAGCCTGGCGGCCGTGCAGGCGCCGGCCGGCTTCCTGGTCGCGACTGACGCCGCGCGCGCGGATTCCGCGGTCGGCCGCGGCAGCCTCACGCCGCAATACCTGGACCCGCGAAACATGAACAGCGTGCTCTCGTACTGGCCGGGCGCGTGGACGGCCTCGCCGTCGCAGGCAGCTGCGGCGCCGAGACATCTGGGAGGTTTCGAGGCGCTCTACTCGGACGGCCACGCAAAGTACAAGCAGCCGGCAAGCGTGTGGCGGACGCCTCAGGATAACGACTTCCGGTACGATCCCCAGCCGTAGCCGGGAGACCGATTAGATGACGTAGTCGGCGAGGTCGAGGGCGCCCTGGCTGAGCTCTTTGTGGCGGAGGCTGATCTCGGCGAAGGTCATGCCGTCCAGGACGCCGCTCAGGGCGTCGCGCGCGTCCTTCCAGACGGAGCGAAGGGCGCAGACGCTCGGATCCGGACAGCCGCACTCGCCGAACTGCGTCTGGCTGACGCAGCTCACGGGCGCGAGCGGTCCGTCGATGGCGCGCACGACCGCGCCGAGGGTGATCTCGTGCGGAGGGCGGGCGCAGTAGTAGCCGCCGCCGCGGCCCTTGCGGCTGGCCACGAATCCGGCGGTCTTGAGAGTGAGGAGGATCTGCTCGAGGAACTTCAGGGGAATCTTCTGCCGGCGGGCGATATCCTGGATCAGCACAGGACCCTGCTGGTAGTGCAGCGCAAGGTCCAGCACGGCGCGGGTGGCGTATTTTCCCCGGTTGGTAAGCATCGGATGCCGGTTCCGTTCAGTCTATCGGAGTTGTAGAGATAGTACTGTATGGGACCTGCCATGTCAAGCAATCAGAGCCGCCCGATATCGGGCGGCTCTGATTGTGCGTTTCCACACTGCGTGCTTCACGCGCGTCCACCGCGCCGGCAGTGCGGCCGGCGCGGCTGACTCTGTCCGCGGGCCGATCACGATAGGGCCGTGTCGCCCTCGTCGCCGGTCCGTATGCGGATCACGTCGGCGACCGGGATGAGGAAGATCTTTCCGTCGCCGATCTCGCCGGTCCGCGCGGCGTTCGCGATGGCGGTCGCCACCGGATGCGCCTCCGCGTCGGACACCACGATCTCCACCTTTATCTTCTGCAGCAGGTTCACGGTATACTCCGCGCCGCGATAGTGCTGCGTGAAGCCCTTCTGCTTTCCCGCGCCCCGGACGTCGGTGATGGTCATGCCCTTCACGCCGATGTCAGAGAGCGCGGTCTTCACCTCTTCCAGCTTTTGCGGCCGGATGATTGCCTCCACTTTGATCATACTGGGTTCTCCACCGATCGTGCCGCGCACCGCGGCGAGCTAGGGTCGTTCGGGGATTCGGCGCCGGCCCCCTTTCGCTCCTGCCACGCAAGTATCAAGAGCCGCACGGCCGCGAGGACAGTCAGGCCGATCGCGATCGGAAGCGGCGCGATGAAGTACGCGGCGATCACCGCGAAGGCGATCATCCCGTACGCGGCGTACCGCTTGATGCGGCCCGCCAGCTCGGACCTGCGGGACGCGTCCGCGGCCTTGCTGGCAGCCTGCTTTTTCACCTGCTTTTTCACGGTTATACGCTTTCCGGCTGCGACGCCGCGCCCATAACTGCCACATGCGACGGCAGTTCGGTCTCAGAGGTCACGCCGGAAGACGGGTACTCGTCCTCCGGGTAGGCCAGGGTTCCGAACTCCGGCACGTCCAGTCCTTCCAGCTCGGCCTCCTTGCTGACGCGCATCGACTTGATCATATTGACGACCTTGAAGACGATGAAGGTCGAGCCGAAGGCCCATACGAGGATAACGGTCGAGCCGACGATCTGCGCGATGAACTGGCTCGTGTCGCCGTGGAACAGCCCGGCAACTCCAGGCACTACAGTTCCGTGGACCGCGTAGTCAGCTGTGCCGTTCCAGCCAGTGCCGTACTTGCCGTCCGCGAAGAGCCCGACGGCGATGGCGCCGAACCAGCCGCAGTACCCGTGGACCGAGATTGCGCCGCACGGATCGTCCACCTTGAGCACGTTGTCGTTGAAGAGCACGCCGGCGCAGACGATAATGCCGGCAATCGCTCCGATGATACATGCGGAGGGCGCGTCGACAAAGGCGCAGGGCGCGGTGATCGCGACAAGCCCGGCCAGCATGCCGTT
>DATGJU010000217.1:0-9686 GCA_035295045.1 Chthonomonadaceae bacterium | reverse complement strand
CTGCTCGTACATCGACGGCAGCTTTCGCTTAATGTAGTCCGCGCCACGGTGGGAGACATCCAGGTATACCGCCTTGTGCTCCGTGCCTCGGCCCGCCTCGACCTCGCGATAGATCGCGCGGGAGACGACGTCGCGCGGCAGCAGCTCCGGCGGGCGGCGGTTGTTCTTCTTATCGTCGAGCCAGCGCGCACCCTCCTCCTCGGTCTCGACGAACTGACCCTTATAGAGCGCGGGCGTGTACTCGGGGTTGAACATGAAGCGGTCGCCTGACGTATTGCGCAGGACGCCGCCCTCGCCGCGGACGCCCTCCGTCACGAGAATGCCGCGCATAGAGGGCGGCCAGGCCATGCCCGTCGGGTGAAACTGGACCATCTCCATGTCGAGCAGGTCCGCGCCGGCTTCGAAGGCCATCTGCAGGCCATCCCCGGTTCCCTCCCAGGAGTTGGACGTAAACTTGTACATGCGGCCCCAGCCGCCGGTTGCCAGGATCACCGCCTTCGCCTTGAACACGACCAGCCGGCCCGTCTCCCTGCAGTAGCCGAATGCGCCCGTAACGCGCGCGCCGTCCTTCAGCAGCCGCGTCAGGGTCACCTCCATGTGGACGTCCATCCCGACGCCTACGGCCTTGTCCTGCAGCGTGCGGATGAGCTCAAGGCCGGTCCGGTCGCCGACGTGGTTCAGCCGCCGGTACTTGTGGCCGCCGAACGGCCGCTGTGCGATCAGGCCGTCGGGCGTCCTGTCGAATACGGCGCCGTACTGCTCCAGCTCCAGGACACGCTCGGGCGCCTCCTTCGTGAATATCTCGACCGCGCGCCAGTTGTTCAGGAAGGCGCCGCCCTTCATCGTGTCGACGAAGTGGACCTGCCAGCTGTCCCCCTCCTTTTCACCGGTCGGGGTCGTCATGTTGTTCAGCGCCGCCGCCACGCCGCCCTCCGCCATAACGGTGTGCGCCTTGCCGAGCAGCGACTTGCAGACGACGCCGACGGAGCAGCCGGCCTCGCGTGCCGCAATGACCGCCCGCAGCCCCGCGCCGCCTGCGCCGACGACCAGCACGTCGTACTCGTATGTGTCGAAGGATTCCATTGTTGACGATCTCTCCGCTAGAACCACGGACCGCTCAGTTTGCCGGTCGTCACCAGGAATACGTAAACGTCGGTTAGTGCCACGGAGACCAGGCTCGCCATGGCCCAGAGGCCGTGCCGCTCGTTCAAAAAGCTGATCTGGTTCCAGACGCCGTGCCGCGTCCTGCTGAGCGCCGTGCAGGAGTAGCAGTCCGTGCTGCCGCCGACGAGGTGCCGCCAGGAGTGGCAGGAGAACGTGTAGGCGCTCAGGAGGAGGATGTTCGCGAGGAAGACGATCGAGCCGACGTGAACCTGGACGTGCCACGACTTGTCCGGCGCCAGGAACCAGAAGGAGTCGAATGTGTCTTTCCAGAGGATCACCACGAATACCGCCGCCGCATAGAAGGCGTACCGATGAAAATTCATGGCGATCAGCGGGAACGCGCGCTCGCCGGTGTATCGGCGGAAGCGCGCCTTTTCCAGCGGCCGCGGCTCCGGCACCGCGCAGGCGAGCGGGTCCGCCAGGTAGCCGCGATAGATCGCCTTGCGGTAGTAGTAGCAGCTCAGACGGAAGCTGAGCGGGAACACGAGAATGTACAGTGCCGGCGAAAGGACGTATCTCCCTATCGCCAGGTGGATCGGCAGCGTAGGCGAGTAGAGCGGCGAAAGGTAGTTCGGAACGAGCAGACCGGCGCCGGAAAAGAGTCGGTCGCGCACGTCCTGCTCGATCGTCGAAAAGTAGTCTCCCTGAAATGCCCGGAACGTGACCCAAATGGAGAATGCCGTGAACAGTACGACGAACGCCATCGGCGACAGCAACCAGGAGTCCCTGCGAACGAGCGATGGCGGCGCCGGGGAAGGCCGCTGCGCGGCATTCAATGCCATATAGATTCTCTCCGTGGAGCGGTTCGGATTGGAGCGGCACGGTCGGCGCGTCAATAGAGCGCTCAGACCGCGCGCGCCTGCAAATCATACCATTTCAGCGTGATAATTGTAAAATGATATTCTGAGATACGTGATATAATGCTGGCTTATTAACTCACACGGGGAGGTGCGCTGCTTGTCCATCGATCTCGAAAGCCTTCGGCTGTTCTGCGATCTGGTCGAGACCGGCTCGTTCACGCGCACCGCCGAGCGGCGGTTCGTGACGCAGCCGGCAGTCAGTCAGAAGCTGCGCGCGCTGGAGCGGAGCCTCGGACAGACGCTGTTCGAGCGCGGCCGGGGCCAGCTCAGGGCGGCGCCGACGGAGGCCGGGCGCATGCTCTACGAGGGGGCTGTGCGGCTGCTGCGCCACGCGGAGGAGCTCGAAGCGCGAATCCAGGGCCTCTCGAACGAAGTGAGCGGGACCGTCCGCGTCGCGACGGTCTACTCGGTAGGACTGCACGCGCTGCCGGGCCGGCTGAAGCCGTTCCTCGCCCGGTTTCCAGCGGTCCACGTCCACCTGCAGTACAGCCAGACGGCGAAGATCTACCAGGATGTCCTATCCGGGGCCGTGGATGTCGGCATCGTCGCGTGCCCGGTCGCGCGGCCGGGAATAGACGTGATACCGTTCGGCGAGGAGGCGATGGCGCTCATCTGCGCGGCGGAGCATCCGCTGGCGCGCCGGCAGGAGATCGAACTGACCGATCTGGAGGGCATGCCGTTCATCGGATTTGCCGACGACATCCCTACGCGCCGCCTGATCGACGAGCACCTGCGGCGCGCAGGCGTCAAGGTGCGGCTGGTGAACGCCTTCGACAATATCGAGACGATCAAGAACCTGGTCGAGATCGGAAGCGGCGTCGCGTTGGTGCCGGAGGAGACGGCACGGCACGAGGCGCGGGCGGGCGAGCTGGCAATGATCCCGCTTGCGCCCGCGTCGGCATTCCTCCGGCCGGCGGGGATTCTGGTAAAGCGGGCAGGAGCGCGCCGGGCAGCGATGTCGGCGTTCGTGTCCGCTGTGCGTTCGCCGGGCGACGAAGTTCGCGTTTGATCGCCCCCCGAAGCGTCCGGCCCGTGTCCGCAAGCCCAGGGCCGTCCGAGCCCATGGAGGCGCCACTGCGCCCGGACCGGCCGTGACGCGGATCCCGCATCGCTGTCCGCGGAGCTTGGAGACAGAAATGGGCGGTGTTCGCAAGACGCGGCCGGTAAGTTAGCGCTTGGACCGCGCCTGGTCGGCGGCCTTCCAACGCTCCACCATCCTTACAAGGAGAATGCTGCCGAAATAGAGGATCATCAGCGGAATGGCCATGAGCATCATTGAGGGTATGTCGTTCGACGGGGTAAGGAGCCCGCCAAGCGCCGCGATGACAATGCCCCAGCGCCAGTTCTTGGAAAGGCCCTTCGAGGAGACGAGGCCGAGGTAGCCGCCGCCCATCAGGACAACAGGCAACTGGAATGCAATCGCGAACGCCGCCATCATCTTGATAAAGAAGAGCACATAGTCGTGCGGATCCTGGAGGAGGGCAGCGTCCTGCGAAAAGGCGTCCAGGAACGACAGGAACCAGGACATGGCGAAGAACAGCGTAAGATAGGCGACGGTAACGCCGAACAGGACCAGGACTACGGAGATCGGGATAAGCACGCGGAGTGGCTTGCGCTCCTCCGGTGTTAGGGCCGGCGTTACGAATAGCGCGAGTTCCCATATGATGAGCGGGACAGACACGATGAACCCGATCAGTATACTCACCTCAAGCTGGACGAGGAACGCTTCTGGGAAGTTCCGAAACACCTGCCCCATCATCGGAACCGAAAGCGGGTGACGGCGAATCCAATCGACGGCGTGCAACAGCTCGTTGTACTTTTCCGCTGTTACGGTCTCGCCCGGCTTGATCGGCGCCGGCATAACCAGGCCGGGTTCGGTGTCCGTTCCCGGTCGTAATTGCGCGTTCGCCTGCTTCTTCGTCCGCTCGAGATTTAGTTTGGTAATCGTAGTGACCAGTGGCCTGGTCAGGAAACCGTAGATCGGGGTGAAGAAGAAGTAGGCCAGGATCGACCCGACGACGAGATACAGCAGCGACCGGATGATGCGTGCGCGCAGCTCCTGCAGGTGCGCAGAGAGCTCCATTCGCTTGTCGTCGTGATGCTCGGCCATCTCGTGCCTTCCTTACCGCCGCCCGAAGCCGGACCCGAGGCAAACGGAGAGGACCGCCGCCTGGCTCATTATACACAGAAAAAACCGGAGGGCGCAAGAAACGCGCACTCCGGTTGGGTCTCATTTGCGGCGCAACTGCCGCACATCGATGGGCTTCATGCGACCGTCTCGCCAGCGCGCCGGCCGGCCGCAGCTCAAGCTTCGCTTGCCTGCGCGTGGCGCCGGTTTCGGCCTGCCCGACTACTTGGCTTTGCGGGTCCTGCCGTGCCCGGTCGAGTGCGACGCGCGCGTGGTCACGATGCGCGGGCCGCGGTCCACGCCGCCGCCGATCAGCGAAGAGGGAAGCAGCTCCGTCTCGGTGGTAGAGCGCAGCACCACACGGTGCGGCGCGGCCGTATCGCCGCCGAAGCCGGTGAAGCCGCCAGGGGACATTCCGCCGCTGTTGCCGCCCGGATAGCTCGGTCCGCCGACCTGCGCGCCACCGAAGGCCGAGCTTCCGCCGCGTCCGCTGTTCTGCGAGCTCACGCCGCCACTATCGCCGTTTGGATTGCCGAAGGCCTGGTTGCCCCCGCCGCCGCTGTTCCCGCCGCCCGGGTACGGGGTTCCGCCGCCGCCCGATATGCCGCGTACGCCCGGCACGCCGCCGCTCTTGCCGCCGAAGCCGCCAGGGTACGGGCTGCCGCCAGGGCCGAATGCAGCGCCGCCGCTGCCGAACGCACCGGGATACGGGCTGCCGCCACCGAACTGCGCGCTTTTGCCGCCCATGTTGTTAGGACCCGCGCCGAAGCCCTGGCCTCCGCTAAATCCGGCACCGCCGCCGCCTGTTGTGGGCGGGGGCGGCGCGCCGACCGGCGAAGTGGTTCGGCCCTCGATCGTCAGGGAGCGCGTCGACCGGACCAGCAGGCCGGAGTCGTAGGCGACATAGATGTCGCGGGCGAACTTTACCTGTGGCGCCGACACCTCGACAGGCCCGAACTGGACCATTTTCTCCTTGAGCGGGCCCTCGTAGGTCTGATGGATCTTGGCGGTCCGCCGGCCGCCTTCCCACTCCAGGTCCTGCAGCTTGTTGGTCAGCGTGACGCGCGGCTGCTTGGACGGCGAGAGGCCGGGAATGTCGATACGCTGGTTCTGCGTCTTCCATTCGCTTCCGACGCTAACTTCGAGCGTGGGCAGAAGTGGCAACTCCAGGGTATTGTTGACCGGCAGGCCGAGCGACGTGAACTCTGCGGTGCCCGTCTTGTCGCCCGTCTCGTACTCGACGCGGCCGTCCGGAAGCAGCTCCTGGTACATCGAGTTGGAGAGCTGGCTCGGCTCGAACACCTGCTCCTCGGACCCGTTGAGGATCGAAAGGCTGGTCAGCTTGTTGCGGACGAGGTAGATGGACGACTGCATCGCGCGATCGTACCGCGAGTCCTCGACCGCGAGCCGCAGGGTCCCCTTGACGGAGCCCAGGTTCTCGTCGCCGATCTTGCCGGTCTCGGAGAGCGCGCCGATGGCGAATGCCGTGCCGTTGCGCGAATACTCCAGGTTGTCCCCCTCGTGGTACCGGTAGCGCAGCAGCACGGCGGACGGGCCGTCGTTGATCTTGTTTGCGACGTTGAGGCGGACCTCGGTGCGCGCGACTTCGTTCACGCCGGCGGACGCCGCGGACGATCCGCCGATAGGCTCATACAGTACCGCGCGGATCGTGTGCTCACCGTCGGAGACGCCGCTACCCTTGGTGTCCCAGATATACGTGAACGGCTTCTGAGCGCCGCCCTCTTCCTGCTCCTCCGGCGGGACGGCGACAATGAACTGATCGTCCACGTAGAGGGCCACGAAGCCGCCCGCATGGATGCTGGCCCGCGGTATCTCTATGCGCTGTTTCTCGCGAACCGTCGTACCGTCCTTCGGCCGGCGAATTGTGAACTGCGCGTGCGCGGGGCTAAGGCCGGCAAAGCAGCTCAGCGCGAGCGCGCAGATTGCCAAGCCTGTGACTTTGCGGACTGTCATGAATGGCTCCTCCTCGTGGGGATGACGAAACTTACGCCAGTGTATCACATGCATAAACGATTGTCAACGCAACCTATTTATAGTGGTCACCACAGTGCCCGCCCGACTGTTCGACGTTTTCTTGACATCATTTCGGTGCGGCAGCTACCCTATTAGTCGGGCGGCGCGGCATTAGGGTTCAATCTGCCACTCAGGCATTTTACGCGCTGCCACGGCGGCTTATAGGCGCCAGGGATTGCCCGCCATTCGATGCGACGGCATCGATCCCAATTTCGGCGGCAGCGCCGGGCGTCTCCAAACGCGTCGCCGCTCTCAATGCCGCGCGCAATTGCAACAATAGCGCCGGTTGTCGGTCTAACCGCTTGGGACGCAACAAACGCGCGGAGTACGTACTGAACAGCATGGATTGGCAGCAACGCGATACCGAGATATACCGCCACGGCCCGACCGCCGCGACCGGCACCGCCCACGATGACCAGGGCGAGGGCAGGCGGAGTGAACGCAGCACGCGTCGCGCCGACTTCGTCGGCCGCTCCCTGATCAGCGCACACTCGGTGACGGCATCGGCGGCCCGAACCAACCTGGGCAGGCGGACCCCATCCGTCCTGCGCTTCGTAGTCTCGAATGCGCGGCGGCGCCTTGCCGCCTTTGCTGTGCTGCTCGCCGCGATCTCCGTGATTTCAGCCCTCGCCGCGCTGCCGAGCCGAGCGCAGCAGTCCGCAGCAGAGGAGCCTGCGCTCCCAATCGTTATCACCGGCGGCAGCGACCACGCCGTCAAGCACTGGGACGCGGCCGGCCGCCTCCTTGGCGGCATCGGGATGCACGTCGACGCGGTGACCGCGCTCGCCTACGCGCAGGGCGAGCTGGTGTGCGCCATCAACGACGGCAAGATCAAGGGCATCAACCTCTCAACCGGAAAGACGGACTACGACGTGAAGGCCCACGCGGCAGGCGCGATCGCGCTGGCGCTCGCCACCGACGGCAGCCTCCTTGCGACAGGAGGCGCGGACGGCGCTCTGCGACTCTGGGACGGAAAGACCGGCCACTTCCTCACTGTGTTCCAGAAGGCGCACGGCGGCGCGGTGACCGCCCTTCGCCTCACGTCCGACCACGCGCACCTCGTGAGCGGAAGCGCCGATCGGATGATCCGAATCTGGCGCATCTCGGGCGATTCCAAGCACCCGAGTATCGAGTATGCGGCGAATATCGTCGCGCACGACGACGCGATCAGCGGCCTCTCGCTCTCGCCAGACGACAAGCTGATCGCGAGCGTCTCCGGCGACGGCTCGTTGCGGATTTGGAACCTTGCCAGCGGGGCGATCGTCCAGCGGGTCCGGCTGAGTTCGGCCGGCGTCTCCGTCGGCTTCTCGCCGGATGGGCGCACCGTCGCGACCGGCGCGGCGGACGGGAGGGTGCGGCTCTGGAACCCGGATAGCGGCCTGCCGCTGCCCTTTGCGGCAAGCCACGAACGCGCAGTCACGGCGCTCGCCTGGACGCCGGACGGCAATATCCTCGTCACGGGCGGAGAAGACAAGACGCTGCGGTATTGGAGCCTCGCAACGGGCCAGCAGCTTGCGCGCATCACCGCGCACGATGGCGCGGTCCGCGCGATCGTACTGCCGCAGCCCACGGCGCCCGCAATGCCGGCCACCGCCCCACCCGCGCCCGCGGTGCAGATCGTCGCGCCGCCGCCGGCGCCGTAAATGGTACTTAAGTGACCGATTCCGAATTAGCGCAAGCGACTAAAGCGAGGGCGCAAGAGCTGGGCTTCGATCTGGTAGGGATTACCGGAGCGGAGCCTTCGGTTTTTGCGGCGGAGTATCGAGCCTGGCTGGGCCGCGGATTCGCCGGCGAGATGGGCTACCTGGAGCGCAACGTAGAGCGCCGCCTCGATCCGCGCGGGCTCCTGCCGGACGCGCGATCGATCATCGTCGTCGGCATGAACTACTATACGGACGAGGAGGATTGTTCACGCAGAGCACGAGGGGACGCGAAAGAGGAGGCAGGGCACACTCCGCGGAACGAGGAGACGGACGCCGAAACGGGTCCGTCCAGCCCGCGTCGGTCGGGCGCGGACCGGCAGGCGGACACGGGTGGCGGAACGGCGGCCGTGTCTGCCGATCGCGCCGTCGGCCCGGCCGGTGACGACGTATTCCAGGAACCACAATCCCCACCGGCCAATCGGGCCCAGTTTGCCCGGTATGCGCGGGGCGACGACTACCACGACATCTTGACGCCGCGCCTGCGGACCCTGCTCGAGTTCCTAAAATCGCAGGCCGGTGATGGCGCGGAAGGCCGCGTGTACGTCGATACCGGGCCAATAATGGAGCGGGAGGTGGCTCGGCGGGCGGGGCTGGGCTGGTTCGGCAAGAACACGATGCTCATCAACACGCGGCGAGGCTCCTACTTCCTGCTGGGCGAGATCGTCACGAACGTGGCGCTGCCCCCGGACGCGCCCGCGGTGGGCGGCTGCGGCAGCTGCACGCGTTGCATCGACGCCTGCCCCACCGGCGCGATCGTCGCCCCCTACGAGCTGGACGCGCGCCGCTGCATCTCCTACCTCACCATCGAGCTGAAGGGGCCGATCCCCGACGAGTTTCACCCCGCGATCGCGCAGACGGGCCGCATCTTCGGCTGCGACATCTGCCAGGAGGTGTGCCCCTTCAACCGGCCGGCTGCTAGCTCTGCCCATCCGACGCTATCGCCAACTTCGGAGCCGTCATTCCAGCCTCGCCTGGCAACCATCGGACGCGACCTGGCGGAGCTGGCGCTGCTGACTGAAGAGGAGTTCCGCGAGCAGTTCCGCCGCAGTCCGGTCAAGCGGGCGAAGTGGCGGGGACTGATGCGGAACGTCGCGGCGGGTCTCGCGGCATCCGATGATCCCATTGCGGAAGCGTCATTGACGAGGAGTGGCTCCCTATGAAGCTCGATCTGAGTAGCCTTCATCCGGGCGTGGCCGACATCTTGAAAGCGCGGCTGTGGAGCATGCAATTCAACCATCACGCTCGCCCGGAGGATGCCGGGCTGCGAGCCGTATTGGCGCGACGCTGGAAGGGCTTGGGGTGGCGCATGCTCGGCGCAGCTACGCTGGGAGGCGCGATGGTTGGGGGGACTGTTGCCCTATCGGGGGCCCACGCAGCCGCAATTGGGGGATTGACCTTTATAGGAGCGTATCTCTCGGCTATCGGTACGGGCATGGGTTCGATGCTCGTGACAAAGTTCGGGCGCGGTGCGTCGGTATCTCCGGAAGAACTTCGCGCGCTTTCAACCGGTCTTGAACTGGGGAGGCCGGAGACGATCTATCTTGAAACGGTGTGTGCTATGGTGGAGGCATGCGACAACGTCTCCGAGCAGACCCGGCAAGATATCTTGAGCACACTGGGCACGTTACTTGAGCAGGCACGCTACGTGAATGATCGGCGGGAGCGGTTGCGCAGAGCCACCGGCGCCGAGTCGGCAGCGGAACTGGCGGAGGAGCGAGAACGGTTGGCGGTGCGCATCGCCAAAGTGGAAGATCCACAGGCGCGCCAGGATCTGACCCAGAGTATGGCGATGTGCGA
>DATGJU010000216.1:0-5702 GCA_035295045.1 Chthonomonadaceae bacterium | reverse complement strand
GGCGGCCACACCGTTACGTTCGCGGAGCGGAAGCTCTACTTCCAGGACGAGGACAGCGCGAACGTCCTGCAGGACCTGTGGACCTATCTGGAACCGATCGGGAATAGCAGCGCCCCGACTTGAACGGGGGACAACGCGGGTATGAACCGCGTGCTCTAACCAACTGAGCTACGCTGCCGAAAGCGGTATATTTTACCATACCCCCTGCGTCTTGTCAACGCACCCCGCGACCCGAAGCGCGCCCCACCTGCCGCCCAATCTCCGCTGAATCCGAGTTCGAGAATGCCGGCTGTCACACTGCGGCCAGATGCCCGTTCGTACAGGTATCGCCGCGCGGCGCGACCCGCGCGGACCTCAAGACCGAAGGAGACACCAAACCATGAAAACCATAACCCGATTCGCGTCAGGCATCGCCCTTACCGCGGGGCTCGCCGCCGTGCTGCTCGGCGGCATCGGCGCATCGGCCGCCCGCGCCGACGATTGGGAGAGCTACGGCCGCAACCACATCTATCGCGACATCGCCGACATCCGGCGCGACCAGCGCATCCTGCGGGACCTGCAGGCGAGGCACGACGAGGCGCGCCGCAATCACGACTGGCCGCGGATGCACGAGCTGGACCGCAAGATCGCCGCCCTGCGCCGCCACATCGAAAGCGATCGGAGGGACCTGCACGCCGATGTCCGACGTGGGCGCGACGAGCGCTACCGCCGGTAAACTTGCGTCGGCATGGAGATAATCGCCTGGCGGCGGCGGCCACGGTTGACCCGCGATGGTGGATCGTGACACAATAGCGCAGATCGTCGCACGCTCCGCCCGCCAAGCGAGAATCCATGCACATTCCCGACTCCGTACTCAGCCCGCATACCTGCGCCGTCGCCGGCCTGGCGATGGCGCCGGTCTGGGCGGTGGCGGGCCGGAAGGTGCGGAAGTCGCTGGGCACGCGGCAGGCGCCGATGCTGGCCCTCGGCGCGGCGTTCTGCTTCACCATTATGATGTTCAACCTGCCGGCGCCCTTCGGCACCACGGCCCACCCGGTCGCCGGCACTCTGCTCGCGATCCTGCTCGGGCCGTGGGCCGCCTGCATCGGCATCAGCGTCGCGCTCCTCATCCAGGCGCTCTTCTTCGGCGACGGCGGTCTGGCAGCCTACGGCGCGAACTGCCTCACGATGGCCTTCATTCTGCCGTTCACCGGTTACGCCGTCTACCGCGCCACCGCCTCTATCGGCTCCCACCCCGCGGCGATCTCCGTCCGCTCGGCCATCGGCGCCTACTTCGGCATCAACGCCGCCGCCGCCGTCGTCGCTGTCCTGCTGGGCATACAGCCGGCGCTGTTTCACGAGCCGAACGGTCATGCGATCTACTTTCCGTTCGGCCTGAACGTCACGCTTCCGGCCATGCTCGCCATCCACCTGATTGTCGCCGGCCCCGCGGAGGCCATCGTGACGGCCCTCGCGGTCCGCTATCTGCTCGCCTCCTCCATCCCGCTGTACGGCCAGTCCCAGGGCCCGCCGATCGAGCCATCGGTCGCGCCGGCAGCCGGCGCCCCGTCCGCGAGCGATCGCCGGCGATCGACCGCAGCCGGCCGCGCGCTTTGGATCGGCCTGGTCGCGCTCGCCATTCTCACGCCGCTCGGCCTCCTGGCCAAGGGCGACGCGTGGGGCGAGTGGGACGCCAGCGGCATCGCCCGCCAGACGGAGCGCCTCTTCGGCGCCGGTCGCGGCTACACGCCCCGCGCGCTCCAGAGCGCATACGAGCACGGCTACCACGGCCTCCACGGACTCGAGGACTACGCCAGCGCGGACGGCAAGAACCGCCTCGACTACATCGGCGCCGCTCTCCTCGGCATCGCGGCCATCTGCTCCATCGTCCTGATCGCCGGCCGCCTCCTAGCCGGCCCTCCCCCACACCCAAATAGCCCCCCTCTCCCCCACGGGCGAGAAGGAGATTTAGCCGGCGAGGGCGCCGCGCAAGCCAACGGGCATCGAGGGGGCGAGGCCACCGACCAAGCCCAGGGCAGTTTAGGCGGCGACGGCGCCAACCAAGCCAAGGGGCATCTAGCCAGCGACGCCACCGACCAAGCCAAGGGGCATCCAGGGAATGAGGGCGCGGCAGCCCGCCCCGCAACCCCACGCCTTCCGCAAGAGGAGGCCCTCACCCCATCACCTCATCACGTCATCACCTCATCACCCCATCGCCTCCCCGCCTGGCTCCTCTCCGGCCTCCGGCCGGACACGGCGCCGGGCGCGCGCCGGCGCAACCCGTTCGTCGAGCGGACCCTCGCCGAGTTGGCCGCCGCGGGCGCTACCGCGCTGCAGTCGGACCGGTGGGCCGAGCAGCCGGGCCTCCTCCAGGGGATCGACGCGCGCGCCAAGATCGTCACGCTCCTGCTGCTGATCGTCGTCACGGGGCTGACGCGCCGCCCGCCGGTCCTCGCCGGACTCTACGCCATCGCGCTCGCGCTCGGCCTGGCGTCGCGCCTGCCGCTGCGGATGCTGCTCCGCCGCGTCTGGCTCGCGGTGCCCGTCTTCGTCGCCGCGATCGCGCTCCCGCTGGTCCTGACCACCGTAACTCCGGGCCGCGAGCTCTTCCCGATCTGGCCCGCACCGCGCGTCGGCGTCTCGGCGCCCGGCCTGGCGCTCGCCGCCACGCTGACGCTCCGGGTCGGAACCGCCGTCACCTTCGCGCTCCTCCTCACCGAGACCACCCGCTGGACCGATCTGCTCGCCGGCCTGCGGACGATCGGATTGCCGCGCGTGTTCCTGACGGCGCTCGCCATGACCTACCGCTACATCGTCGTCTCGCTGCAGACGGCCGCGGAGGTGTTCACGGCGCGCCGAAGCCGCACGATCGGCCGAACCTCCGACCGCGACGGCCGGCGCTTCATTGGGTCGAGCATCGGCGCGCTGTTCGGAAAGTCGATGGCGACCGCCGAGGAGGTCCACGCCGCCATGCTCTCCCGCGGCTTCCGCGGCGAGATCCGAACCCTCCGGGCCGCACGCTGGCGTCCCGTGGACACGGCCTGGACGGCCGCGGTATGTGCGGTGGCCGTGGCGAGCGGATGGCTGGGATGACGACCGACGCGACTATACGTCCCATGAGTCCCATAGGCCCTGCGTCTCTCGCAATCGGGTGGCTGGGATGACGAGTCCGGCGACAGACGGCCCGGAGCCGGTGTTCGCGCTCGCGGGCGCGAGCTACGCCTACGCCGGCGGAGTGACCGCGCTGGACGCCGTGACCATCTCTATCGCCGCCGGCGAGCGCGTGGTGGTCCTCGGCGCGAACGGCAGCGGCAAGAGCACCCTCATCAAGCTGCTGGACGGCCTGCTCTTCGCGCAGGCCGGCTGCGTCGAGGCGTTCGGCGAGCCGCTGACGGAGGCTGCCATGCGCGACGATCGGCTGGCGCATCGCTTCCGGCGCAGGGTCGGCTTCATCTTCCAGAACGCGGACGCGCAGCTCTTCTCTTCGACCGTGCGCGAAGAGATCGCCTTCGGACCGCTCCAGCTGGGCCTGCCGCCGGATGATATCGAATCCCGCACGGCCGAGATCGCCAGGCTGATGGAGATCGAAAAGCTCCTCGGCCGCGCGCCCTACCAGCTCTCCGGCGGCGAGAAGCGCAAAGTCGCCATCGCCTCCTCGCTGGTGATCAGCCCGGACGTCCTGCTGCTCGACGAGCCGGCGACCGGCCTGGACCCGCGGTCGCAATACTGGCTGGTGCAGCTCCTCCGCCGGCTGCACGAAGCGGGCAAGACGCTCATCATGGCGACCCACGACCTCGCCATCGCGCCCGACATCGCCGACCGGGCGATCGTCTTCGCCGAGGATCACCGGGTCGCCGCCGACGCGCCCGTCTCCGCGGTCCTCGGCGATACCGGCCTCCTGCTCCGCGTCAACCTCGTCCACGAGCACTGGCACCGCCACGGCACGCTCGTCCACACCCATCCGCACCCTCACGACCGCCCCCACGTCCACCCCGGCGAGCCCGAGTCCCAGCCCTGAGCCGCCCTCGCCGCCGGCCCCGCGAATCGACACAATCTCATACTGTTTCCCACTGCCGTCAATTCACCGCACATATCCGGCTCCAGCATCGTCTGTCTATACAACGGACCATCGACGGAGCATAACGGCCGGATCGATTGGCGCCTGTCCGGTCAACATTTGGACCGCCGACTGCGTACAGTCTATTAAGCTTTGCGGAAAATGAGCGGTGTTCGAGCGTTCACGGCTTAAGGGTTACAGGATGGCGCTGCCGCCGAGCGGCCAGCCCTCCTGAGTACCTGAATGCCCGAACACCTTGACGAATAGGAAAGGACAGTCACATGCCGCGTACAACGATTATGCGAGGAATGATCGAACACGGCGCCGGCACGATGGAGGAAGCACCTCCGGAGGTGCGACGCAGGCGCGTCGGCCGCCGTCCGCTGCACGAGTCGCCGGGCAAGCGGCTCGCGCCCCGCCACCTCGAAGGCGAGCCGATGGCGGACCTCGAGTCGCACCACGTTCGGAGCCTGCTGGACGAGTACGTGCCGGAGGACGAAGAGCCGGCGCACCTCGCGCGCCAGACGGAAGCGCTCGGCATCTCGCCGGTAGAGCAGCGGCTGCGGTCGCGCGCCGGCCATCCCAACGTCGCCTCGGTGCCCGATACGCACACCTCCGCGCTGCAGCCGGGCGGCAAGGCCGTCCTGCTCACGCCCTGCCAGGAGATCATCCTGGCGCGCCGCATCGAGACGGGCGACAGCGTCGCCAAAGAGGCGCTGATCAACAGCAACATCCGGCTCGTCGCGTCGATCGCGCAGAAGTACCAGGGGCGCGGACTGCCGATGGAGGACATGATCCAGGAAGGGATCATCGGCCTGATCCGCGCCGCGGACAAGTTCAACTGGCGCCGCGGCTACCGATTCAGCACCTACGCGACCCACTGGATCAAGCAGACCATCCTCCGCTCGATCGCCAACTCCGGCCGCAGCATCCGCCTGCCCGCCTACGTCGTCGACATGATCGGCCGCATCGCCCGCGTCCGAGGCGAGCTGGAGACGACGCTCGGCCGCCAGCCCAGCCGCGCCGAGCTGGCCCACGCCGCCTGCATGTCCGAAGAGCAGCTGACCGACCTCCTGCAGAGCATCGTCGACCCGGTATCCTTGGACGCGCCGATAGGGGACGAAGGCGATCGCCGCCTGTCGGAAATCCTGCCGTCGGACGAATATCAGAGCCCCTCCGCGCGCGTCTTCCGCCACGCCATCCACCAGGAGCTGGGCCGGGCCATCAAGAGTCTCAACCCGCGCGAGCAGGACGTTCTCACGCTCCGCTTCGGCCTGAACGGCGCCGAGCCGCACACGCTGGAAGCCATCGGCCGGGCCCTCCACATCACTCGCGAGCGCGCCCGCCAGCTGGAGCTCCAGGCCCTCGACAAACTGCGCGCCCATCACGCCGGCGCCCAGCTCCGCGAGACGCTGGAAGCCGCGTGATGCGGTGATGGCGTGACGAGGTGATGAGGCGATGAGGTGATGAGGTGAAGAAGTGTGGCGTGAGGAGGCGATGAGGTGACAGGGCCGGGTAACTCCGGCCCCTATACTTCCTCCCTTTGTCAAGACATATTTTCGGGGTGTATAAGTTAAGTCAGCTCGCCTGGTTGTCGTTTCTCGCCGCTCGCTTTGAAGCGGACGTCCAAGCCGGACGGCATGTTGTGTGTCCGGTATAATATAGG
>DATGJU010000215.1:0-6248 GCA_035295045.1 Chthonomonadaceae bacterium | reverse complement strand
CCTATATTATACCGGACACACAACATGCCGTCCGGCTTGGACGTCCGCTTCAAAGCGAGCGGCGAGAAACGACAACCAGGCGAGCTGACTTAACTTATACACCCCGAAAATATGTCTTGACAAAGGGGGGAAGTATAGAAGGAAATATCAAGAACGCGGCCGAATACGCGTACACGCGTGGTCGGACGGCCTCGGTCACCGCCGAAATCGACCTGATTGTTGATCAGGTCGCCTACTGGGATTACGACTACGTAGATCTGTACGTCGACTACATCGGCTTCATTGACGGTTCGGACTATACGCAAAGTCTGATTGCCGCCGCGTCGACGACAAAGAGCTACCCGGCCCCTGGCGGTACGTACACGGGGGTAGGTTCCGATGTCTACGATCTCGTCGGCGCCGACCTCGAGCCACTTAGCATGTTTGCCCCCCAGTTCAACGAGGCGTTCGACTACCTTCACCTCGAGGCAATCCTGTATCACTACGTCGCGCGATTCCAGGTTACGGACTATGACGATGACGGTACGACCTGGATAACAAACGGATCGTGGACTAACGGAGAGTACAGTGCGTTTCCCCACGGTCACTCAGACCCGTCATGGCGGAGCTAGTGCCGCCGCACTGACAACGGAACGCCGCGCCTACCGCCGCATGGTCCGCCCAAGACCGGGGGGACCAGAGGCCGTGACGAGCGCAACAGGCAGTCGTCAATTGGAGGGCCGCCATATGGCGAATGGAACCATCGCGATATTAGCCGCGACGTTGGCGCTCGTCCCGGGGACTTGCAGCGCGCAAGCAACGGGATCGCGGCGTCTAGACATATCACAGGCACCAGGAGTGCAGGCGATGATCCACGCGCGGCCCGCGGTCCGCGCCGCAATTAGCGATTACGGGAAGTCGCTTACGAACGGTAGACACGGCGGCCGCACGCTGCCATTCACGGTAACCGACAATAACCAGAACGCGTTCGCACACGCGGTCGGCCATGGTTCCCGTATCGTGGCCAGCTATACCATTGATAAGCGCGGTACCCCAAACGCACCGGACTCGAGAGCGCGGGACGTTATCGCGGTCACCCTATCCGTTGACCGCGAAGCGTACAGATGGGTAGAATGGCATCTAACGATGCGCGGCGGAAAGCCGGTCCCGACTAGCAAGCAGACGAAGCACCCGGTTCGGTGAGATCCAGTCATGAGACGATTTCGCGATTACGCATTGCCCCTGGCGCTCCTGATTCTCATTGCGTTGACGCTCCTGACCAGAATTGAGCCGGGCGGCGGTATTAGCTTCGTCTTTGTCCCGCGACGGGCTCCGCTAGCCGCGCCGCGAAACCCCTCATTGCCGACCGAAAGTCGGGCCCGAACAAAACCACGCGAGTGGGTCAACGGGCACGGCGCTCGCGTCCAGTACGAACCACGGAACCAATTTTCGGAGCCACTGTGATGCCAGCATCTACTGCCGCCATGCGATTTGCACGACCGCTCGTTTTCGCGCTGGCGATTCTGACGTACGGGGGCGCGTCGATCTCCGCGCGCACACATCCGGCGCGGCCCGAATCTACTGACGCCACCGCGATTCATATCGAAGCGGACCCGCGACTCGAAGTTCCCGTCACGCTTGACGCGACGGGCATCCAGCTTGACGAACTGCTGTCGAAATACAAGACCGAGAAGCTAATATTAACGGCGGACCGGTCCTGCGCTGCCCAAAAGCTGCAGGTTCACCTCAAGCAGAGCTCGCTGAGGGCCCTCATGCGGTCGCTGGCCGATCTCCTTCCAGGAGTTTGGACGGAGCGCAAGGACAGCAGCGGCTACGACATTAGCCTTGAGGCGGCCGCGGCAAAGCGGCGACAGGAGTGGCGGCGCCTATTTGAAAGCGAGCACGAGGCCTCGCTGCAATCCTACCGAAACTACATCCTGACGCAGATGCGGGCCCTCGCGAACGGGCACCCGCTGGACACTATTCGCCTTGGCTGGGCGGCATCGCCTAAGCCAGGCGCCGCGCCGACCGCCGCGTCGCTCTCCCGGCTGCGGCTCATCCTGCCGAGCGCCGATCCGACCGCCAAACTGAACCCGCAGTAGCAGAAGGCCGCTAGCTCCCACGCGGGCGCGGCCATCGCGACAGCCCGCACTATCCGGCCGGGTTCTGCCGTTCTGCCGGCGCGTTCGGCCGCAGCAGCTTCGCCGGGTCTGGCGCGACTCCCGGCCCGGCGGCGCGCAGGAGTGATTCGGCGCCGGCCGGCAGGACTCCCGAGCCGCGCAGCAGCGTCCGGTGCGACTCGACTTTGGCGAGCTTGGCTTCGAGAATGGGACGCCAGCGCTCCGCGGCGGCCTCGACCGCGGACGGCTGCGGCGATCCGGCCGCCCGCCGCGCCAGCCGCCGGATAATCGGCAGAGACGGCGCGTCTCCGAGCCGGGCCATCGCCTCGATGATCGCGACCTGAAGCTGGACGTGCGCGGCGGGGCGCAAGCCTACTCGGCCCGCGCCGGCCATGATTTCGCGCAGGTACTGCCGCTGCGACGGGTTGAGGCAGTCCACGTCGCCCTCGGTCACGCGCGCCAGCAGATCGGACACCGCCGTCAAGGCCCGCGTCCACTGCTTCGGCCGCATCGTGTTGTAGCGCAGATCGAGGATCGGGCCGAGAGCGTAGACCTCTGCGCCCTCGATAAGGCGGTCGACCTCGCTCGGCCGAACAAGGTTGAGTGGCCAGAAGGCGCCGACGACGAGATAGAGTAGTGCCGCGCCGAGAATTGCCAGCACGGTGACCATCGGCATGACCGGTGGAAATGATCCAGCACTACGGATCGTTATCAGGATCGCAGCCACTGCTGCCGCTGCCGCGAGCCACCCGGCGAGTACCATCCGCCTGGCCTTCCGCCGCATTCGACGCTGCACATTCGAGAGGAATGCCACGATGGCCTCTTGCTGCGCCGGGTCGCGCGCAACCACGCCGCGAATGCGATCGTTGTCCTTGGCTGGTCGGGCTGCTCTCGTCATTCAGGAACCCCTGGCGGTGCGGTCCGCGGGATCACTCCGGCGCCTCGCCCGCGGCGCGAAGCAGCCCGTCGCACGCATTGGACGTCGATGGCGCCGCGGCGCGCAGGAGCGAGTCCGGGCCGGCCGGCTGCGGCGCGGAGGCGCGGAGAAGCGTCGCGTGCGACAGCGCGATGGCGATGTTCTGCTCGAGGAGAGAGAGGCAGCACCTGGCCTCCTGCGTGATCGGCGACGGCGCAACCCCGAGGCCGTTGCCGTGCGCGAGACGCCGTACGATCGGCAGCGACTGCGCGTCGCCGATGCGGGTCAGCGCCTGGAGAACCGCAAGGCGGAGGCCAAGTCGCGCTTCACGGCGCGCGCCCATCGTCCTAGCGCCGGACAGGATGTCCCGCAAGCAGACGCGCTGGTCGGCGGTCAGCATCCCTGCGTTGTCCTGCGTCAGGTCCGGCAGCAGCGAAACAAGGCTTGCGACGATCTGGTCCCGCTCCCAGACAAGCAGCGGTCCGCCGCGCATATCCAGCAGCGGGCCGATGGCGTAGATACCCGCTGCGCCGACGACCCCGCCGATGTGACCGCGAGACTTGACGATCGGCGTGCGCCACCGCCATACGGCCAGCCCTATCAGCGGGGCGATTATTCCGAGGGGCAGCGTGGTCGCAAGGAGTGCATTCGACCACTCCGAAGCGACGATTATCGTGATTGCGCCCAACGCGCAATAGGGCATGACACCGGTGAGCAGCATCATTTGGCACGTCTTGATCCGCCGTCGTTCGCGGACCGTGCCGGCGAAGGCGGCGGCGAGTTCTCGCTGCTCCTCCTTCAGGGCGACAAACGAAGCAGGGGCCGCGTAGTCCCGCGCCGATGCCTGGTCCGCAATCCCTTCGGTAACGCTCTGTAGCTGCATCTCTCGATCCTATGGACCGGCCATGCGGAGTAGTCCGTCCAGGTTCGTGGCGGCGGAGGGCGCCGCCGCGCGCAGAAGCGAGTCCGGCCCGGCCGGCTCGCGGGCAGAGGCGCGAAGGAGCGTGCCGTGCGATGCGGCCTCCGCCATCCGGCGCTCCAGAAGCGGCAGGGCGGCGAGGGCCGCCTCCTGGACCGGAGTGATGCGCCGCCGCCATACCGAAGGACGGGCGAGGCGGCGAAGGATTCCGAGGGCGCGCGCGTCGCCGACCCGACTCATTGCGTCGATCGCCGCGAGCCGCATCCGCTCGTGCCGGTTCGTGCTCAGGCCAATTTGGCCGACGCCCGTCATTACCTCGTAGAGAAATTCGCGGTGGTCGCGCGTCAAACAGTCGGCATCGGCGGCCGTGAGTTGGTGCAGGAGCGCCGTGATCGTATCGTATGTCTCGCCAACGCGCTTCAAAGACGAGGCACATATACGCGCATCGATCAGTGGTCCTATGGCGTAAACTCCGGCGGTGTCCGCATAATCCCGAAGGTCCGAGGCAGACCGGATCAGCATGGGCCACAGCATTGCGAGGAGGCCGTACAGCATTCCGAGTCCAGAGCCCCAACAAAGAAGGAAGGACGACAGCCCGGCGGCGCCGGAAAAGTGTGCAAACCGCAGCGCAAGCGCGATTGCGGTCAAGACGAGAATTGGCGGTATTACCCTTGCTGCCGCACGCTGGTGCCGTCGCCTTCGCTGCTTCAGCTTCCGCATGAACTCCGCAGCCGCCAGCTTCCGCTCCTCGCGCGAAGTGGCCCGAGCGGGCGCCAATTCCGCTGTCTCGGCGAGGTGGACCGACGGCGATAGCTCGTCGGTGGTAATTAGCTCCAACTGCATGGCAGATACTCGATTGTCTCGGAGACCGTGACCCCCATGATGCGCGGCTGCGCGAGGCCGCGCGACGGATTACAGACGTTTCGCAGAAATACTACCGGCTGCGCGCAGCACAAGTTCCACGAGGATCGGCTTCTCGAATCTCGGCCACCCGCAAAGGGCATTCATCCGCCCTATCCTGGCGAAAAAGTCGGGATTCCATTGGGACAGGATGAGGCGGATGGGGCGGATGGGAGGGACGTTCGATCTTTCCTTGGATCCCGGCGCAGGCGCCCGTGCTACGTACGCTCGGAGCGACGGATCACGAGCTTTAAGCCGGACCAGATTTCGCTGACGGCGCAGACCTTGATGTCGACGTAGCCCATGGGCAGCGCCACCTCGCGAATAGTCTCCTCCGTGATGTCCGTTGGGACGCGCGCGGCCTTTTTCGGCCACGAGACCCACACGAAGCCGGCCTGGTCCAGCGTTGGCCGAAGCGCGGCGAGCTGTGCCTCCATTGCGGCCCGCTCCGTGACAAACAGGTGCGCTGCCCGCACGGGCGTCGTCGGGGCGACGCGAACGATCTCCGCGCCCGCGGGCATATCCTCCAGCCAGTCCACGAGCTCCGGGGGCGCGTCCGGAGCGAAGTACTCCATGCCGGGCTTGATGCCCAGCTTCTTCGCAAGCGGCGTTCCCGAATAGCCTGGCACGTGCTGGTCCCTCCGAAATTGCAGCTTCGTACGGTGCAGCCGACTCGCGCGAAGGCTCGAAAATATCTCGCGCGAAGCACGCAAAGCCCGCAAAGAATGCCCGCCGCTCCATGCCACGGGAGCGCAATCCAGAATTAGACTGGCAGATCTGGGACATCGACCCAGCAGCGGGTACGCCAGGACTCGATGCCCTTCTCGGCGAGCTGCACGCCCTTCGCCCCTTCGCGCAGGTCGTGCGGGAAGGGCGTTCCGGCGACGACGTGCCGCAGAAACAGCTCCCACTGCGACTTGAAGCCGTTGTCGAAAGGCTGGTTCGTCGGGACGGGCATCCAGTCCGCGAAAAAGTCGATAGGGCTCTCCACGTCGGGGTTCCAGACGGGACGCGGCATGCCGTTGTAGGGCTGGATGACACATTTCCGCAGCCCGGCGACGGCGCTGCCCCGTGTCCCGTCCACCTGGAGCGTTAGCAGGTCGTCGCGGCGGACCCGGACCGCCCAGGAGGAGTTGAAGTGCGCGATTACACCGCCTTCGAGCTGGAACGTGGCGTACGCGGCGTCGTCCGCGGTGCAGGCATAGCGGGCGCCGGCCTCGTCCACGCGCTCCGGGATGTGCGTCGCGCCGAGGCACGAGACGCTGCGCACTTCGCCGAACAGGTTGTCGAGGACGTATCGCCAGTGGCAGAGCATGTCGACGATGATGCCGCCCCCCTCCTCCTTGCGATAGTTCCAGGACGGGCGCTGCGCCGTCTGCCAATCGCCCTCGAACACCCAATAGCCGAACTCGCC
>DATGJU010000214.1:0-4137 GCA_035295045.1 Chthonomonadaceae bacterium | reverse complement strand
CGCGCGCGTGGCTCAGCGTGAGGAAGCTTGCCTCGGCGGCGCGCGCACGGCTTCCGTCCGGCGCCACGTACTGCACCGCGCGCTCAAACTCCGCGACCGAGATATCCGGGAATTCCGCGGCGACGTCTTGATAGGGACGGTAGTCGACGCGATTGCCCGTGAGCTTCTGCCAATAGCGCGCCCAGTACCCGCAGAATCCGCAATCGCCGTCATAGATCAGCAGCGGCCGGGCCGGCGTCGCGGCGCTGCTGCCGGTGGACGAGTCGTGCTGCACGGGAATGCGTCAGCCCCCACTGAAATTCTTTCCGCACGATATTACCCGCCAAGTAATTGCGCGGGTACTGCGCGCTCATCAGAGTGGCGCGCCATGAGCAGCCGGGACATTCCTCTCGAGAACGCGGGATCGCCGCCCTCCACGGACAATGCCCTTCGTCGCGCGCGGCGTCATGCGCCGCTCGACGTGCGCATCTGGCGGCCGCACGAGGCGCTCGCTCGCTGGATGGAGTGCTGGCGGAAGCGCGTCCGGGACCGGCGCCTGCTGGCGAGCCTCGACGACCACGCGCTCCGCGACCTCGGCCTCCAGCGGGCGGACGTCGAAAACCAGAGCACGCGCTCGTTCTGGCGAGGACGCTAGAAGCGATCTCAGCGCCCCTCCGCGAAACTTCAGGCGGTACGCCGTATTGTGGCGGGCGCAATCCTGCCACCCATTTTTCGTGTGGGTGCGGCCTCAACCGTATATTAAGATGGGCCGCATCCCATTCACCTCACAGGCGACCAGGCGCTCGCCAAGAAAATCAAGAAACGGAGCGGCAGAATGCCCAATGAGACGCGCATCATCAGCTTCAGCAATGCCGAGGCGATGACGGCGCTCACCGAATACTGCGCCAGCACCAAGCGCGAGCTGCCCAAGGGCGGCATCAAGCGACTGAGCTTCTCCAACGACGAGGAGATCAAGGTGACGGCGGAATTCGACGGCGGCGCGCCGGCGATCCGCTTCTACGAGCACGAGGTCGCGGTGGCGCTCATCATGCTCTGCAACAAGAAAGGCATTCCCGTCGCGAAGCGCTCGGCCAAGTCCTTGCAGGTCGGCCACGACTCGATCGCCCTCAACCTCTCGCTCAGGACGTGAGCGCAACCACTCGAGCGTTCTTCGACACGCGCCTGGCGGCGCGCGCTCAGAACATTCACCCTGAGCGCGCCCGGAGCGTGCGTGTCCAAGGGTCAGCGCGGGGCGGCCTGGATCGGAATGCCTTTGGCGACGGCGGCGATGTCGTAAGGCTGCTCGCGGAGCGTCTCGGCGCTCCACATGCTCCGCGGCGTGGTCATGAAGGGGCCGTCGTAGACGTGGATCGCGCCGGATAGCTTCTCCAGCGGATTGATCACGGAGTGGATGATGTCGCGGCCGAGGATGACGGTATCGCCGTCGCCCAGCGATTCGCCACCCGCCGGCTCGATCGGGAACTTCTTGCCGCCCTCAGGGGCGCGGCGCCAGTAGACGTTGTCCTCCCGCCCGCCATACATGCCGATCACTGCGCCCATCCGGTGGTCGTGCGGCAAGGTCACGAATTTCGGCGCCCAGACCACGTTGAGCACCGTGAGTTCGGGCGACTGATAGAGCACGTCGCCCGCCGCCTTTTCGGGCGCGCCGATCCGCTTCAAGAGCGCCGCCGGCTCCGAGACCGCCCGCGCCACCACCTCGCGGAGCGCCTGGCGAGACCGCTCGCCGAGCGCGGCGCGCAGATCTGCGATGAATTGGTCGATGTCGAAACTCATGGGCTCTCGCTCCTCCGAATGCCGGCCTCCGGCCATTCTCTGGGAATCCGGCGAGGCTGTCGACACCCCGTCGAGCGCGAGCGGCGTGCCCTGACGGCACGTTGCCTTTGGACTGAATGCCCGCAAAAAAGAGCCCCGCGCGTGCGGGGCTCGAGGAAGTCGATGTCGTCTTGTCGGCTAATGCCCGACGTGGACGCTGAACGAGGGTCCGTAGGTCGGGCCGTAGTAGTACGGATAGCCGTAGTAGGCGGGATAGGCCGGGTAGGCCGGATAGGGATAGCCGTAGTCGTAGTAGCCCGGCGCTCCCACCGAGAAGCCGAAGCCGACGCCGCCATGGTCATGGTCATGCCAGTCGCGACCGTGCCACTCGGCATTGGCGGGCGTGATGCTGGTCAGGCCGATCGCGGCAACGGCGGCGAGCCCAATCGCCGCGCTTCCGAGAACGCGCCAACGGGATCGAGAAACTCGTGTTTCGCTGCGCTTCATAATGTGCCTCCTTCCAGAGAGCTACGAGACAACAACGCGGGCGGCGGCCGGATGATCCATGCCGCCGCTGGGCGTTTTCGTGCCGGCAGTGTGGCGGAAGCTTGATGGCGGCACGCGCAGCGATGCCGCTGTCTTTCAACTGAATCTATCGAGGGAACGGGCGGAACTCCCGCACCGCATCGCTGTTGCCTCGGTTCGACATGGCAGAACCCCAAGGAGGTCTTCATGAGACGTTTATTGCTGGCGACTACTGCAATCAGCGCGCTGGCGCTTGCCCCGGTGCTCGCCGTGGCGCAGGTGCAATCCAACGGGCCGAGCGGTGCGGTCCAGGAGCAGCCGCGCACCCAGGAGCACAACGCTCCGCAGGGCGGCAAGCCCATGACGACGACACCGGGCCCGGCGGCGCCGGGTAAGAGCGCCCAGACGCAGACGGGCCCGTCTCCGCAAACCCAGCAGAAGCTGCAGGGACAGGCGCAGCCGCAGCAGAAGGTGCAGGGCCAAGCGCAGCCTCAACGGGGCCAGCAGCAGCTGCAGGGCCAGGCGCCGCGCTCGGACGAGACCAATGGCGGGCAGCGGGTCCAGGGCCAGACGCAGCAGGGCGGGCAACAGCATGTCCAGGGCCGCGCTCAGCAACAACAGGCCAGCACGACCGGCGCGCGCACCCAGGTCCATGTGACGGAGCAGCAGCGGACGAAGATCCACGAGCGGCTCGCGCACGTGAAGGTCGACCGGATCGAGCATCCGGAGTTCTCGGTCAGCGTCGGCGCGGAGATTCCGCGCTCGGTGCATGTCGAGGTCTTGCCGCCGGAGATCGTCGAGATCGTGCCAGAGTACCAAGGCTTCGACTACGTGATGGTGGGCGACGAGATCCTGATCATCGATCCAACCTCGCTGCAGATCGTCGCGGTGATCCCGGCCTAACGACGTAAGCCGCGAACGTGGGGCTCCGTCGGTCCGGAGCCTCACGAGCAGCTGCTAAAACGAAACGGCCGAGGCGGCGAACCGCCTCGGCCGTTTTTCTTGGGCGCTTGCGTGCGCCGTGGCCGCTAGATCACGGGCCCCAGGTATGGACCACGCGCCGGGTCGTGCGCTCCACCACCATCGGCTGATTGTTGATGACGGTGTAGCTGTATTCGTCCGGATTCGAGACCCGCACATCCGGTGGCAGCGGGTAAAGGGTGACGTTGCTTGGAACCTCCGCGCCGACCTGCGGCGGCGCCGGCTCAGTGAACGTCTGATAGTGCTTGGTCGTCGTGTACTGACGGATCGTGTTGCCCTGGTCCGCGTTCCAGGTCTGGGTGGTGGTCGTGGTGGTCGTGGTCTGGGCCGCAGCCAGTCCCGCGCTGGCCAGCAGGGCCGACGCCGCGACGATCGAGAGCAATGGCTTCCTCATGGGCGCTCCTTGGAATGTATGTGGATCGGCCCGGCCGCTCCCGAGGAAGCGGCTGGGTGTACTCCACGGTACGGAGCAAATGCCGAAGTCCGCCGATCGTTCCCAGGGGTGCTGCGACAACCGCGGGAGATGTTGGCGATTTCCGGGCAACATCGCAGCGATCTCAAGTCACCCGGCGGGATCAAGAGAGGGATGGACGCCGCCCGCTCGGAGCAGCATCCGTGGAACGCAGGATCGGGTCGCGGGTTGAAATTCCAGGTGTCGGAAGAGAGGAGACGGCCATGATCACGCTGCTTCCCACCATCGTCTCGGGTGTCTTGCTGGTTGCTTCGCCGATCCAGGGCATGAAAGGCGAAGAGCCGGGAGAGCCGGGATTGCCTCCGCAGGCTCTCTCGGCCGCCGCGGGGATATTGGGCGCCGCGACCGCTTGCGGCGAGATCGCGCGCGATCAGCTCCGGGCCACCGCGCGGCAGGTCGGAACGCTG
>DATGJU010000213.1:0-2658 GCA_035295045.1 Chthonomonadaceae bacterium | reverse complement strand
TACACGTCGGTCGCCAGCGTGGGCATCCTGGCGGTGCTTCTCCTCGTCGCGCGCCGCAAGCCGCCGGAGAACACGCTGTTCTGCCTGCAGGGGCTGCTCTTCTGCGCCGTGCGCTTCGCGATCGAGTTCGTCCGCGAGGGTCCGCGCCTGCCGGGCGGGCTGACGGCGGCGCAGTGGGCCTGCCTTGCCGGCGCGCTCTTTTTCGCCGTCCTGTTCCACCGGGTCACGCGGGCCGCGAATGGCCTGGCGTCGCAGCCGGCTCCGGCTGCCGCATAGACCGAGGAGGCGATCGGACCCGACGAATTCTTTAGTGTTGGGGCTTGCGGCCCTCGCCCTGGCCGCAGGCGGCATATTCCTTATCGTGTGCATATTCCGGTCAATGCCCCGGAGCGGAAAGCGCCCATGATCGCCAGACGAATACCGCGTTCCTAAGGAGCCGACGCATGCAGACGCCCGAACAAGGACCCCCAGCCTCGGGGCCACAATGCGCTAATTGCGGCAGCGCGCTTCCGCCGGCCGCGAGCCGCTGCCCCAACTGCGGAGCGACCGTTCCGTCGCCTGCAGGACCCGCCGGCACGGTTTCCGCCATGCAGATCATCGGCGCGGTGCTCTTGTCGCTCATCGTTCTGCCGCTCGGGGCCTGTGGCGGCCTGATGACGTTTGGCGGCATAAGCGGCCTGTTCGCCTCCGGCGTCGCCAGGTCGGCATCACTAACGGTCGCCCTGATCGGCGGCGTCCTCCTGGCCATAGCGATCGCCGGCGTCGTCGGCATAGTCCGAATGCTGCGTCCGTATACGCCCCGGATTCCGCGGCAGTGAAGAGCGCCGCGCGGCCGGCCGCGAGGGCCCTTACGTCCGCTCAACCGGCCTCTCGCCAACGTCTTGATCCGAAGGGCAAACCATGGAGACAGCACCACAGACGCCAGGCGACAGCGGGCCGCAGTGCGCGAATTGCGGGACCGTGGTGCCGGCAGACGCGGTGCGCTGCCCCAACTGCGGCGCTTCCTTAGCCCGGAGCGACCCCGTCCGCGCCGCCGTGCTGCGGCCGTTACCGCTCGGAACCCCGTGCGCACACTGTGGCAGCCAGCTCCCACTGGGAGCGAACCGATGCCCGAGCTGCGGAGCATCCGTCGGGAGCGGCAGCCAAGGCGCCGTCACGTTCGGACAGATCGTCGCGGCGATCCTGGTCGGCCTACTGGTCCTGCCGGTCGAAGCCTGCGGCGTCACCGGGACGTGGTCCGGCATTGCTGCTGCACACAGCAATGGTCCCGACGCGCCCTATGCGCCGGCCATGATCGGCAGTGGAGTTGTTGGGCTCGCCCTGGCCGCGGGAGGCATAGCCCTGATCGTCTGGATACTGCGCTCATCGCCTAGAAGCAGGCGCGGCCCGTAACCTCGCTGCGCACGGCGCTGGCGAAGGGAGCCGACGGATGGAAACGCCGCAGCAACAACCAGGCGCACAGGAACCACGCTGCGCACAGTGCGGCAGCACCCTGCCGCCGTTTGCAAGGCGCTGCCCCAACTGCGGCGCGTCTCTATCGCCAACACCGCGGGCCACGGGCGCTGTCGCCTGGACACAGGTGCTCGCCGCGGTTCTGATCGGCCTGTTCGTGCTGCCGCTCGGAGCATGCGGCGCGTTTCTGTCCTACGGAACCGTGGCATCGAGAATCCACTCGCACGGCTCCAACGAGTTTCCGATCTGGCTGGGCGTGGGCGGCATCATCATGATCGCGCTGGCCGTGGGCGGCGTGGCATTCATCGTCCACATCCTGCGCCCGAAGCCGCCCAAACGACCGAGTTCATGATTTGTAGACGCCACCGCCGCGTCCAGGCAGACGTTTCGGTCGGGGGAGGCCTATGTTAGGAAGCGATTCACACGGACCTGCGGACCTGATTTACAACTCTACGCTCGCGTGGACCGAGCAGACCGAGAGTCTTTGCCCGGCCTGCCTCCGCTCCGTACCGGCGACGCTCCGCGAGGAGGACGGCCGCATCTGGCTCGACCGAGACTGCGAGCGGCACGGCGCGTCGCGCGCCCTCCTCGCCTCGGACGCCGCGGAGTATCTGCGCCTGCGCCGGTACACGTCGCCACGCGGCGGCTGCTGCGGCGCCGGCGAGACGTGCGATGCCGCCCCGCCCGTCTGCGTCCTGCTGCTGGAGATCACGCTGGCCTGTAACCTGCGCTGCCCGACCTGCTATGCCGACGCGCACGGCCACGACTTCATGCCGCTGGACGAGGTGCGCCGCCGCCTCGACGCCTTCTTTCGGACGCACGCCCGGCTCGATCTGCTCATGCTCAGCGGCGGCGAGCCGACAATTCACCCGGAGTTCGCCGCGATACTCGAGGTCGCGCTCGCCTATCCTATCGGCCGCGTCCTGATCAACACCAACGGCCTTCGCATCGCCCAGAGCGCAGCGCTCGTTGAGTCGCTCGCCGCGCACCGGGATCGAATAGAGCTCTTTTTCTCGTTCAGCAGCTTCCGGCCCGAGGTGCACGAGCGGCTCTACGGCAGGGACCTCCGCGATGAGAAGCGGGCCGCCCTGGAGCGCGCGCGGGAGGCCGGCATCTTCGTTACGCTGGTTCCGACCGTCGAGCGCGGCGTCAACGACGACGAGATCGGCGACCTGTACCGCTTCGCCCTCTCAATGGACAACGTGA
>DATGJU010000212.1:0-2774 GCA_035295045.1 Chthonomonadaceae bacterium | reverse complement strand
ATGATGAAACCGAACTGGTGGATCGGATACGACGGGTTCGGCACCAGGATTGTGTCACCCGGTGACGTGATCGCGGCCGCCAGGTTCGCCAGGCCCTCCTTGGAACCGAGCGTCGCCACCACCTCGGTTTCCGGGTCCAGTCCTACATCGAACCGCCGCTGATAATACGCGGCCAAGGCGCGCCGGAGGCCGGGGATCCCTTTGCTCACTGAGTACCTGTGAGTCCGCGGGTCCTGCACGGCCTCCACGAGCTTGGCGACGATATGCGGTGGCGTCGCGGAGTCCGGATTGCCCATACCGAGGTCGATGATGTCCTCGCCGGCGGTCCGCGCCTTAGCCTTCGCCGTGTTGACCTCGGCGAACACATAGGGTGGCAGGCGGCGGATACGGTGGAACTCACCGGACGGATCGGAACTCATGGACGGCCCCTCGGATTCAGACGGCTATTGTACCAGACGCGCCGTGCCGCCGCGACCGATCGCTTCGGCATCCATCTGCACGGCAGAGGCCGGCACGCCATCCGCTGTCAGTGCCGCGGCCATTGCCTTGGCGCGCGACAATCCGAGCGTGAGTGCCGCAGCCTGGGCGTCCGGATCGTTGGATGCGGCGTCACCATAGCCGGTAACGGCAATGAGGCCGTTGCCTCGCCGTCCGGCGAGCTGCTTCAGCTGGTCCGCCGCCAACGCGGGCAGATCAGCCGAACCGGCAATGAATGTCAGGCTGATCGTGCTTGCCGGAGCCGCCACCTTTGCCGGTGCCGGAGCCGCGGACGCAACCGTCGTCGGCGCGGATGGTGGCGCTGCTGCCGGGGGCGGGGGCACCGTCCGCGCCGCCTGCGGCGCAGGTGCGGGCGGAGCGGGTGGCGGAGCGGTACGAGGAGGCGCGGCTGTCGCGACCGGCGGCGTTGGCGCAGCAGCCGGAGCCGCAGCGGCATGCGGCGGTGCGGCCGCGACGCCCGGCAGACTTGGGGGCGGCGGAGGCGTGGTAGGCAGCGGCGGCGGCGCGGCGCTCTCCGCGGTCGGCTGCGCGGCCGCGCCGGGCGGGGCCAGCGGCGTGCTCTCCACATTCCCGACGGGTGCCTTCGCCGGTGGCGGGGCGATCTCCTCAGCCGTCCCGGAAGGCTTTGCAGCCGACGTTGGCGGATTTGGTGCCGCCGGGGCGGATGCCGCCGGGCTGGATGCCGGAGCGGTGGGGGCCGGCGGCGGCGCGTCGGCGGCGGACAAGTTCGCGCTCGTGGTCTGAGTGCCCGGCGGCGGCGCGGGAGGCGGCGGCGGCAACGTGCCCTTCCCGAACAGTGCCGGCGAGGCACTTGGTGACGAAGGGTCCGCCAGAGGCGCTGCATCAGCGAGATGCTGCGCGTTCGTCCGGTCGGCGACCAGCGCGTTCGTGATGTTTTCCAGCGTCGCCCGGTCCGGTGCTTCCGGCTTCGGCGGCACGCTGGCCAGGTTGGGATAAGGCTCGGTCGCGCCGGGCGGCGGCGGACGCTCCTTGGCGATCTCCCCGCCTTCCAGGTTATGCCACCAGCTCACCGGGTTCATCGACGATGGGAACGAGGCACACCCCCCGAGCAGCAGCGCGAGCGCGGCGGGCGCCATGCAACGACGCAGGCCAGACACGCCGGAATCCGGCCCATCGCTGCCTTGAAGCTGCCCTCCGGCCCCCCTAACTTGCCTGCCCCTCACGCCACTGAGCATCGTCGAATCCGCTCCAAATCGATAACCCTGGTGTAGCTTGTGGTGGAGCGCACGGAAAGGACGCGTATGGCCGAGACGCAGAAGACCGAAACCGGGTTCAAGCTGCCCGACCCGGCAGACATCGGTCGCTCCATGGCCGACATCGCCGAACGCTCGCAACGCATCGTGAGCGACTGGCTGAAGCGCCAGGCGGACGAGAATCACTCGCCCGATCCACTGAACATCGCCAGCGCCTTCATGGAGATGACCGCGCGCCTGATCGCCAACCCGAGCTACCTGGTCGAGGCGCAGATCGGTTTTTGGCGCGACTACATGTCGCTGTGGCAGAACACCACGCGCCGCATCCTGGGTGCCGATACGAAGCCGGTGATCGATGCACCTTCGTCGGATCGCCGTTTCAAGGACGATGCCTGGCGCGAGAATGAGATCTTCGATTTCATCAAGCAGTCGTATCTGCTGTCTGCGCGCTATGTGCAGGACGTGGTGACGCATGTCGACGGCCTGGACGCGAAGACCGCCCAGAAAGTCGATTTTTACGCGCGGCAGTTCGTCGATGCGATGAGCCCATCGAACTTCCTGCTCACCAATCCGGAAGTGCTGCGCAAGACCGCGGAGACCGGCGGCGAGAACCTGCTGAAGGGCCTGAACAACCTGCTGAGCGATCTGGAGCAGGGCAAGGGCAAGCTCCGCATCAAGATGACCGACATGGAGGCCTTCAAGCTGGGCGAGAACATCGGCGTCTCGCCCGGCAAGGTGGTCTACCAGAACGACCTGATGCAGTTGATCCAGTACACCCCCAGCACCGAGACAGTGTTGAAGCGTCCGCTGCTGATCGCTCCGCCCTGGATCAACAAATTCTACATCCTCGACCTGCGGCCGCGAAACAGTTTCGTGAAGTGGGCGATTTCTCAAGGCCACACGGTATTTGTCATATCCTGGGTCAATCCGGATGAGAAACTGGCCGAAAAAGGCTTCGACGATTACATGAAGGAAGGCTACCTCGCCGCGCTGGACGCCATCGAACAAGCCACCGGCGAACGTTACGTCAACGTCATCGGTTATTGCCTGGGCGGAACATTA
>DATGJU010000211.1:0-3516 GCA_035295045.1 Chthonomonadaceae bacterium | reverse complement strand
GCCGCCGCATCCCGGCAAGAATAGGACCGACGACCTCCGCCTGGGCCAACCGCTGGACCAGCTTGTAGGCGATGTTGCCCGCCTCCAGGCTGGGGAAGATCAGGATATTGGCCTGCGCGCCGAGGCGGTTGAACGGATAGGTGCCGTTCAGCATCTCCGCCATGAGCGCGGTGTTCGCCTGCATCTCGCCGTCCACGTGCAGGTCCGGTGCGCGCTCCGCCACGATCTCGACCGCGCGGCGCACCTTATCGGCGCGCGGGTGGCGGACGCTGCCGAAGTTCGAGAAGCTGAGCATCGCGATTCGGGGCTCGACGTCGAAGCTCCGCGCCAGCCCCGCCGTCAGGATCGCGATCTCCGCGAGCGTCTCCGGCCCCGGATCGATGTTGACCGTCGTGTCGGCGAAGAAGACGACGGCGCTGCGCGTCGTCACCAGGTAGATACCGGCCGCAGTGCTCGTGCCCGGCGCCGTCCGGATGATCTGGAGCGCCGGGCGCAGCGCATCCGGGTAGTGCGAAGTGAGGCCGGTCACCATGCCGTCGGCGTCGTTCATCTCCACCATCAGCGCCCCGAAGTAGTCGGTCCTGTCGATCAGCTCTGAGGCCTCGCGCAGCGTCACCCCCTTGCGCCCGCGCAGCGCCAGCAGGCGGGCGCGGTACCGGTCGCGCTCCGCGGACCGGGCCGGCTCGATCACCTCGATGCCGGCGAGGTCGATGGGAATGGCCGCCGCCCGTCGCTCGATGGTCTCCCGGCTGCCCAGCAGAACGGGCCGCGCGATCTGCTGCGCCGCCAGCTCATGCGCGGCGCGGATCATCTTCTCGTGCTCGCCCTCCGCCAGCACGATCCGCTTCGGGTTCGCCTTTGCCTTGTTGAGCACGCCCCGCATCATCTCGCGGGTCTTGCCCTGCCGCGCCTCCAGCCGCTCGCGATACCGGTCGAGATCGAGGGAGATTCGCGCCGCCCCGCTCTCCATCGCGGCGCCCGCGACGGCCGGCGCGACCCATAGCAGCACGCGCGGGTCCAGCGGCTTGGGTATCAGATAGTCTGGTCCGAAGTGGAGCGCGTCGAGGCCGTAGGCCTTCATCACCGCGTCCGGCACGTCCTCGCGCGCGAGAGCCGCCAGGGCCTGCGCGGCGGCCGTCTTCATCGCCTCGTTGATCTCTGTTGCGCGCACATCGAGGGCGCCGCGGAACAGGAACGGGAAGCCGAGCACGTTGTTCACCTGGTTGGGCGTGTCGGAGCGGCCCGTGGCGACGATGGCGTCCGGCCGGGCGGCCCTGGCGTCGGCGTACGAGATCTCCGGCGCCGGATTGGCCAGGGCGAAGATGATCGGGTCCGGCGCCATCGCCGCGACCATCGCCTGGGAGACAATCCCGCCCGCCGAAAGGCCCACGAACACGTCGGCGCCGGCGAGCGCCTCCGCCAGCGTCCCGTGCGGCGTCTCCTGCGCGAACTCCCGCTGCGCGGCGTTGGGCGGCGGATCGCGGTCAGGCCGCAATACGCCGAAGATGTCGGCCATCAGGATGTTTTCGTGGCGCGCGCCGAGCATGCGATAGAAGCGCGCTGTGGCGACCGCCGCCGCGCCCGCGCCGCTGAACACGATCCTCACGTCCTCGATCCGCTTGCCGGCCAACTCGAGCGCGTTCGTCAACGCCGCGCCGGAGATGATGGCGGTGCCGTGCTGGTCGTCGTGGAAGACGGGAATGTTCATCTCGCGCCGCAGCCGCTCCTCGATCGCGAAGCACTCCGGCGACTTGATATCCTCCAGGTTGATGCCGCCGAAGCTCGGCTCGAGCACGCGCACGGCCTGGCAAAACAGCTCGGGGTCCTCCGTGTCGATCTCTAGGTCGATGGCGTCCAGGTCCGCGAACCGCTTGAACAGGAGCGCCTTGCCCTCCATGACCGGCTTGCCGGCCAGCGGGCCGATGTTGCCGAGGCCGAGCACCGCCGTCCCGTTGGTGATAACCGCGACGAGGTTGCCCTTCGCGGTGTAGAGAAAGGCGTCGTCGGGATTGGCCTGGATCGCGAGACAGGGCGCGGCGACGCCCGGCGTGTAGGCCAGCGCCAGGTCCCGCTGCGTCAGGCAGGGCTTCGTCGGAGCGATCTCCAGCTTGCCCGGCGGGGATTTAGCATGATACTCCAGCGCGTCTCGGTCCAGCGGGTCCATGGTGGCGTCCGGGGTCCTTTCAATGCGTAATCTGCACTGCGGCGGCAGTTCGCGGCAAGCGCGGATTATCCCTGCAGGGGCGATCCCTGGCTGCCGGTCCCAGGTTCGTTGTTGCGGCCAGTGGGTTCGCGTGAGAACGCGGGGAGGGTGAGCGGAGACGCGCGCCTACTCGAGATCGTTTCCTTCTCCCAGGTCAAGTGGGGGGTTTTGGGAAAACGGAAACGAAATCGACTGGCAGGCAGAGTTCGGCGGGGCTGGCGCCGAGCGCTGCCAGGTCACTCAGACGCCGGGGGTTGGTAGGTTGACATGAACGAAAGGTTGGACACGAAGCGGCCGAAGTCTTCGTTGTCTTTGAACTGCTTGTAGAACTCCGTGTGGTCTTTGATGAAGGCGATGAGTGCGCGCTCGAGCGCGTGGTCGTGCTCGATGCGGGCGCTCTGCTTATCCGAATTCCGCATCGCGTTCTGATAAGCTTTGTCCGCGGAGACCTTCTGCGGAATCTCCTCCGTAAGGAGCTTGAGCACTTTGTCCTGGTCGGTAAACGGAATGTTGCCGAACAACTCGTTGAACGTCTTGATGATGTTGCTCAGCCGGTCCACCTCCGGCTCCGGAATCTGGCCGCTGCCGCCGAACTCCGCCGGATCGATCTCCGCGTCTGTCTCGTCGAGCGCCAAGGCCATCGCCGACCGCTTTTCTGCGCGATAGCTGTCCATGTCGATCGCTTCCAGGATGCCCTGCGACAGGTCCTCCTCCTTGGGCGCCGGGAGCTTCGGGACGAGGAAAGTCAGGAAGATCGACAGCTTCTCCCACTCCGGCAGGCTATACGGCAGGATGGCGGCCAGGAAGCTGTAGTTCCGCAGAAATGCCTTGGCGCTGCCCTTGAACTCGACCTGCCCGTTCTCGTCGAGCGTGGTCATGTAGACGCCGACGCAGGCATCCAGGATCGGGTCCAGCGTTTCTCTGTCCGCGTTGCCGAGGTAGGGCTTGACGAGCGTCTCAATCTGCTCCGCCGTGTAGACCTGATATCCGTCCATCACCGCCTTGAGATCGTGCAGGCGGTTCGGGTCGCTCTCGCGGCTGAGGATGGTCGTCTGGTAGTAGTCCTGGAACGCCTTCTGGATCGTGTCGCTGTCGTTCATAAAGTCGAGAACGAACGTGTCACGCTTCTTGGGATGCGCGCGATTCAGGCGCGAAAGCGTCTGTACCGCCTTGATGCCTGCCAGCGGCTTATCCACGTACATCGTGTGCAGCAGCGGCTCGTCGTACCCTGTCTGAAACTTGTCCGCGCAGATCAGAATGCGATACGGGTCCTCCTGAATCTTCTCCTCTATCAGGCTGCTCGGAAACCCGTT
>DATGJU010000210.1:0-3090 GCA_035295045.1 Chthonomonadaceae bacterium | reverse complement strand
ACGTGAAGGTCATCGGCCTGAGCGTCGACCCGCTCAAGGATCACGACGGCTGGTCGAAGGACATTGCGGAGACGCAGGGCGCCGCGCTCAACTTCCCGCTGATCGCCGACCCCGACCGGACCGTCTCGAACCTCTACGGCATGATCCACCCGAATGCCGACAACACGTTTACCGTCCGCTCCGTCTTCATTATCGGGCCGGACAAGAAGGTGAAGCTGATGCTCACCTATCCCGCCAGCACGGGCCGAAACTTCCAGGAGATCGTCCGCGTAATCGACTCTCTCCAGCTCACCGCATCGCACAAGGTGGCGACGCCGGCCGACTGGAAGGATGGCGACGACTGCATCATCGTCGGGACGGTCTCCAACGAAGAGGCTGACAAGCTCTTTCCCAAGGGCTACAAGGTCGTCAAGCCGTATCTCCGCACCACGCCGCAGCCGAACCGGTAACCTGCCCGACGGTCAGCCCATCCACAAGGCGCCCTTCAGCCCGACGAACCGGGCCGGGGGCGCCTTTGCTTTGCCGTGCCCTCGCCGGGCACGCGGCGTCTAACCGTGCGGCGGCCGGCCGCCGTATCGACGGGCCGCCGCGCGCACGCCGGCCGGATGAACCGCGGCTCGGGCGGATGCTGGTCGCGCCAGGGCCTCCACACGCCGTGGGGCCGGCGATAGATCGTCACGCGCGCGCCAAAAGCGAACAGACTCGTGGCGGACTCCAGCGAGCCGGTGTCCGGAAACTCGACTGTGAGCGAATCGGCCGCCGAGCGCAGCCGCCGGACGACTGTACTGCGGTGGATTCGGAGACGTCTTGCGATATCGTCCAGCCGGTAGCCCATCAGCCAATCCTCGACTACCAGGCGAACGTCCGGGTGCAGCCGTGCGACAATATCGGGAAGCGAGCAGCCCGTGGCGCACGGATCCGCCGTATTCGATAGCTCCGGCCCGTCCATTGAAACGATCGGCGGTCGCGCGGCGAGGCTGCGCGCCTGGGCCAGGCCGACGTGGCGAACTACGCCGAACAGCCAGCGGCCCAATGCCGTCGCTCCCGTCTGGCTGTCGAGCTCCTCCAACCGGGCCAGCGCCGCGGCCACGGCTTCAGAAACGACATCCTCCGCATCGTCCACCGTGCACCGGAGCAGCCGGCGAACATAGAGTATGAGCCGTGGACGAACGGCCCGCACGGCAGCCTCGAATTCTGTGTGAGCATTGGTCATTGTCATTCGCCTCAATGATGATAATTTGTCAACAGTGTACTCCTATGTTCGGCTGAATGCAAGAGGAATCGGCCCGTTGCGGCAAAAAATGTATACATTTTTCTACGTAGTTAGCGGCGATGGGGAATCGCCTCATCGCCGCTAACTGCACCGCGCAAAGTCGCCGGGATACAGGATGGGCAACTTGCGGACCCGTCCGCCGCGAACGCCGCCGCACCCGGCCTACTGCGGCCGGCTCACGGCTCCGGTCGGCCGCGTTGCCGCCGCGGCCTACCGCTTCCGGGTCCTGGGAATAAACCCGATCTTCACCGCTTCGGTCTCATCCATGTACCGACCGCGCTTCGTGTTGCCAAACTGCTTTGCACCGTGGTGGTAGTATGCGCCGGTCGATAGGTCCACCCAGACCTTGCCGTCGCCGACCGCAGCGCGGGAGTTGTGCGGCGAGGCGCTGGACGAGGCGCCGTGGCCGACCGATGCTGCGTGGCTGGCGCCGGCGGCAACCCTGGAGCGGTGAGCCTTGAGCGCCGGCGCTCGCGTGGGGGAAGCCGTATTGGCGGCCTCGTCCGGGCCGTCGGTCGTGCGACCGGGGCGCACGTCCGCGGCCTGGCCGTCCGCGGGCTGGCCGATGGGCTTCAGTGGAATGCCGACATGATCCGGCGCGACCGTCCGATCCCCCGCCGAAGCCTTCGCTGTCGATGTCCTGGCCCGGTGGGGCGCGATGGCGGCTGCCGAGTCCGAAACTGGCTCGATGCCGAGCACGGGGTGCAGCTCGATGCCGTTCACGGCGAAGCCGTCCTGGCCATGCATGTAATCGAAGTAGCCGATGCCGGTGATCTTGACGTGGACTACACGATCGATTGCCGCCGCGCCGGGCCGGTAGGCCGTAAGGAATTCGCGCCGCACGCGAGCGATCGCGGCCCTCCACGGGCTCGCAGTCGAGACGAGCGCCGGATCGGGGATCTTCGCGATCATCGTGCGCCGCTCGCCCGAGTCCGCGGCGGCGTCTTCGGCGGTCGTGTCGTCGTGGTCCCGTATTACCAGGGAGATGTCGCGGTCCTCCGGATCGATGCGGTAGCGAAGGATGTCTGCGTCGATCACGAACACCTTGCTCTCGGCATCGCTCAGGCGCGTGATCTGAGTCGCCTTCGATCCGGGCGACTTCAGCGGCAGCTCCGCCGGCCGGTCGATCGGAATCATCTTCTTCACCTTGGTGGGCTGCAGCACGTCGGTTCGGATGTACTTTGCGCCGGTGTCGGCGCCTGTCTTGATCGCCCAGCGATCCCTGGTCTTGAGGAACTCCTGGACCTCGCTGCCTGCGCGCTGCGCATGGACCGGCGTCAGTAGCGCCAGCATGGCAGCAGAAGCGATCATCGAAGCGACGGGTTTGGACGCGATCATGGTTTCACTTTCCCTCTAAACTGTGAGTGGCGCGAATGCGCGAGATTACCTGATACCCTGACGCCGCGTCCAGGCGGTGTTGCGATTCACTCCCACCTGTGCACGTCGCGCTCCGTCGTCGGCTTCGTGCATCGGCGGTTCACCAGCGGGGTTCGACACCAGCGCCCGCATCTCCTTCCTGATAAAGCGTGATAAAATTGTTGATCCGGGTCGACGTGGAGACGCCGCGCCGGTCCGGACGCCGGACAAAACGTGGGTCTTCCGTTACTTGAACGTCTGCCTGGGCCGTGGTTACGTCCTCGCCCTGTCACTTGTGCCGGGTTGCGCTTATCGTGATATGGTGTGATAAGAGCCTATGCTCCGCAGATCCGCGACGCGGCGCGGATCGACAAGTTATAACTTACGATAGGGAGGAATTCTCGTATCACCAGGCGAACTGAATCTCGTGGCTGGGCGCTGTATGGATGCGAGCGGGAATT
>DATGJU010000209.1:0-8385 GCA_035295045.1 Chthonomonadaceae bacterium | reverse complement strand
GGTATGACCCTCAAGCAACCTACCGAAAACATTGAGCTTACCACGCTGCCCAACGGCGTCCGCGTCGTCTCCGAGAACGTTCCGTACGTCCAGTCTGCCTCCGTCGGCATCTTCGTCGGCGTCGGCTCGCGGGACGAGGAGGAGCGCGTCCGGGGCATCTCGCACTTCATCGAGCACATGCTGTTCAAGGGGACCGCGAAGCGCACCGCGCGCGAGATCGCCGACGAGGTCGAATCGCGCGGAGGCCACCTGAACGCCTACACGGACAAGGAATCGACCACCTACCAGGCGCGCGTCCTCGCCGAGCACACGCCGCTCGCGATCGACATCCTCACCGACATGCTCCTCGCCTCTCTGTACGATCCGGAGGAGATGGAGCGCGAGAAGCGGGTGGTGATCGAAGAGATCAAGATGTACGAGGATACGCCGGAGGAGATGGTCCACGAGCTGTTCGAAGAGACGCTGTGGCAGTCGCACCCGCTGGGCAAGTCGATCATCGGCACCGAGGAGACGGTCTCCGGCCTGAGCCGCGACGATCTGCTGGCGCACATCGCCAGACGGTACCGGCCGGACCGCATCGTCGTCTCCGGGGCGGGAAACCTCGATCACTCCGAGCTGGTGGAGCTGGCGGATCGGGCGCTCGGCGGCCTGACCGGGAGCGCCCCGGCGCGCGAGCTGCGGCGGCCGCAGCCTTCCGGCAAGAGCGCCGGCAAGGAGCGCCGCGACATCGAGCAGACGCACTTCTGCTTTGGGAACGCCGGTTACAGCAAGCACGACCCGGAGCGGTTCGCCCTCTCCATCCTCAATAACGTGCTGGGCGGCAACATGAGCTCGCGGCTGTTCCAGGAGATCCGGGAGAAGCGCGGTCTCGCCTACGCGATCGGCTCCTACGGCCGCTCCTATCAGGACGGCGGCCACTTCTGCGTCTACGGAGGCACCAGCCCGGACACCTACGAGCAGGTCCTGGACCTGACGCGTAAGGAGTTCGCCAAAGTGCGCGCCGAGGGGCTCTCCGAGGACGAGCTGACGAAGGCGAAGACGCAGGTCCGGGGCGCGCTCGTCCTGGGCCTGGAGAATATGAACGCCCGCATGAACCGCTACGGCGACTCGCTGCTGGCATACGGCCGCGTCATCCCGATCTCCGAGATCCTGAGCGAATACGAGGCGGTCACTCACGACAAGATCGCCGCGGTAGCCGCGAAGGCCCTCGACGACTCCGCGCTGACCGTGACCACGGTAGGGCCTGCCCCCGAATAGAGCAGGGTGTCGGGTGTTCAGGTATTCGGTTTTCAGGTATTCAGGACCGCTCGCCATCCCGCGACCGGCCCTGAAAACCCGAACACCTGAACACCCGAATACCTGAGAACCCGAACACCCAACCACCGGGAGCGCCATTCCATGCGGGTTCCGCGATTTGTGGGCGAGGGGCGGATCGAGTTCGGTGAGAAGCCGGACCCGGCGCCTGGACCGGGCCAGCTTCTCGTGCGAGTCGGCGCGAACGCGCTCTGCGGCTCAGAGCGCGGCCAGTTCCTGCGCGGCTCCGCCACGACGCCCGGCCACGAGGCCGCGGGCACGGTCGTCGCGGCGGGACTGGGCACGGCCACGCCGGCCGGCACGCGCGGCGCGATCTTCCTGATGGACTATTGCGGCGCGTGCCGATCCTGCCGGCTCGGCCACACCAACCAGTGCCTGGCAAAGCGCGGCGACATGGGCTTCAACCGGGACGGCGGCTACGGCCCGCTGGAGGTCGTCTCCGAGAGCACCTTCTTTCCGACCGGCGACGACGTCTCCGCGGCCGAAGCGACCCTCCTGCTCGACATCATGGGAACGGGCGGCCACGCGATCGAGCGGGCGCGCCGGCAGCGCGAGGACATCGAGTCGGTCCTGATTGCGGGCGCGGGTCCGATCGGCCTGGGCGTGCTTGCGATGGCCCGGCTGCGGCTCCGCCCCGCGGTCCCGATCGCGATCACCGACTTCGTGCCCTATCGCCTTCGCCTCGCCGAGAGCCTGGGCGGCCTGCCGATCGATCTCAACACCACGGACCTCGCTTCAGGACTGCGCGCCCACGGGCTCGGCGCGGTGGACGCTGCGTTCGACACGACCGGCAGACAGGAGGCGCGCCAGCAGGCGCTCGCCGCGCTGGACAAGCGGGGAGCGCTGGTCTGCATCGGCCACGGCGAGGGCGTCTGTGTCACCGTCTCGCCGGACCTGATCGCGCCGGAGCGCGCGGTGCTCGGCAGCGAGTACTTTCGCTTCGACGAGCTGCCCGGTAACCTCGCGCTGCTGCGCGAACACCGGGATTACCTCGGACGGATCATCACGCACCGGTTCCCCGTCGCGGAGATCCAGCGCGCCTTCGATCTGTTTTTCCAGGGCGACACGGGCAAGGTCGTGATCGAACAGGGTTACCAATGACCACGTCAGTAGCGGTTGCGGGGGCGGCCGGCAGGATGGGCCGCGAGGTGGTGCGCGCCGTCGCGGAGGCGGAGGGCCTCGCGCTGGCCGCCGCGATCGACGTCCAGCAGACCGGCGCCGACGCGGGCGCGCTGGCGGGCGTCGGGCCGCTCGGCGTCGCGATCGAGGGGGACCTGGCCGCCGCGCTGGACCGGACGCGGCCGAGCGTGCTGGTCGACTTCACTCTTCCGGACGGCGTGCTGAACAACCTCCGGATCGCCGTGGAGCGCGGCGTCTCGGTCGTGGTGGGGACTACAGGCCTGTCCGCGGCGGGGCTCACCGAGATCGATCGGGCCGCGCGGGAGCGGTGCGTCGGCGTCTTCGTGGCGCCCAACTTCGCGATCGGCGCGGTGCTGATGATGCAGTTCGCGGCGCAGGCGGCGAAGTACCTGCCGGACGTGGAGATCATCGAGCTGCACCACGAGAAGAAGCTGGATTCGCCCTCCGGCACGGCACTGCTGACGGCGCGGCGGATCGGCGAGGCGCGGCGGGCGGCCGGCGTGACGCCTAACGCGCCGCCGTCCGGCCTGGTGGAGAAGGCGGCCGGCGCACGCGGCGCCCGCGAGGAGACCACCGGCGACGTGACCATCCACAGCGTGCGGCTGCCAGGCTTCGTGGCGCATCAGGAGGTGATCTTCGGCGGCGTCGGCCAGATCCTCACGCTGCGCCACGACTCGATCGACCGGCGCAGCTTTATGCCGGGTGTGATCCTGGCGGTCCGCAAGGTCGGCTCGCTGCGCGGCGTGGTCGTGGGGCTCGAAAACCTGCTGGATTGACGCGCGCGCGGCGACGCTTGGCAGCGCCGAGTGGCCCCACTACGTCTACGGGCTAGCGGCAGGTATAGCGACTGAATTACACGTCGTACACGTGACGATTGCTGAACGCGACACCGGGAATCCCATTCCGACGTCGCTGCTCCCGGTCGCATCGGACGGCACCGATAATCTGTATTGCGTTGACATGTGTGACTCGTCCACGGACGAGCCTCCATTTGTTCTTTGGCTGCATGATGCGGTTGGTCCAGACGTAACAGTCCGCGTCCACGACTCGTTTCTAGCCTGGCTATGTGAGCTCGTTGAGAGCGACTTTGCTATATGATGGTGCATACCGATGGCTAAAGAACAGCATATTGAGCGGACGCACCCGCTGTCCAAACGGACTGCGATTGTCGAGGATGACGGTTCATCAGCGTGGTTGTACCTCACGCGGCCCGACAGCCTACAACCAGTTTGTGACTGCTGGATCTATAACCGAATCAGCCCCCCGGATCCAGGCAAAATCGATCTGTATCGCGGTGGGCCTCCCCCTGCCTGCATTGGATTCGCCGATGCAAACGATGTGTATGCAACCGCAGAGGGTCCAACAATCCACCTTGTTTGGTCCGCTTCTGGCGAGGACGTTGCCGTTTTCGTTGACGGAATAGTGCTTGCCTTTGCTTCCGCCCAGCTCTCATCCGGTTACGCAAAGCTATTACTGCGGAGCGGCCCGTGGGGGCGGACGTGGAATCAGACGATGTACGACGTCCTCTTCAACGACGGAGCCAATACGACTATCTTGTAACCGGAATCTCCTTCCCGCACGACACGTCCGTCAGCTTCTCCTATGACGACGCCTCGCGCAAGGTCTCGATGGCCGATGCGACTGGCACCACCGGCTGGATGTCGGTGGTCGGGCGATATGTACCACTGAGCGGATTGGTCGTGGCTCGCCGGGACGGTGGCGGGCTGGTTTGGGCGTGAGGTGGTTCAGGAGGGGACACCGAGGCGCGGATGGCGGGGCGGCGAGCACAGGCGCGGCCGTCACCGGCAACCCCCTCACGATTCCGGCGGCCCTTCCTTCCGCAGCCCTCCCACCTTGCGCGTTCGCGTGCCGTGGACAATGAAGGGCGGCGCGAGCTCATGCGTCCTGCGCTCCGGCGGGGCGGGCGGCGGAGGCTCCGGCTCGGGGGCGCGCTCGCGCTCCGGCAGCGCGATCAGAGCGCCGATGGCGCCGCCGATCAGGACCGGCGTGAGGAGATGCCCCCCGGCCCCGCCGTGCGCCGCGGAGAGCGCCGGGAGGAGAAAGAGGAGGGAGCCGGCCAGCGCGCTGCACGCGCCGGCGACCGGCCCCGCGGCGCGCCCGACGTTGGGCGTGAAGAGGCTCAGGGCGCAGCCGAACGCCGCGCCGAGCAGCGTCCAGCAGATCACGAACAGCGTGAGCATCGCGCCGGGTGGAAGCGCGGCGGCGGCGAGCGCGAGGAGGAGCTGGCCGAGCACGGCGGCGCCGGCTCCCGTGGCCGGACCGGCAAAGACCACCACCAGATCCTCGCTGCCACGCAGGGCCGGCAGCCGCAGGTAGAGCCGCTGCGCCAGGAGCAGGGCGAGCGGCAGCAGCCCGATAAGCGCGCCCCAGAGCGAGCAGGCGAGCAGCGCGCGGCCCAGTCCGGCGAGACCGTATTCGGTACGCTTTACGATGATCGGCGGCGGGGGCGGCGGGGGCGGCTTGGGCTTCTCCACCGGCGTGGCGGCTACCGGCTGTGGCGGCGTTACGTCGAACTCGTAGACCAGCCTCGGACCGATCAGGTCGGAGGCGAAGTCCTCGCGGCCGGTCACGCCGGAAATCCTCGTGATCTTGCCTCGCACGTTGATCATCACCCAGTAGGGCGTACGGTCGAACCGCTCTTTGTTGCAGAACTGGTGGACGAACACCTTGTAGTGCCCGATCGGCGCGTCGTGCGCCCAGACCAGATTCTCGACCGGCGCCGTGTCCGAGTTCGCCGTGCGGTGGTCGCGGCGTCGCCCGTGCCTCTGCGCGTCGAGAATCTTCGCCTGCTCCGACATCATGTTGTCGCCCGTCGGGTTCATGTCGATATCGAGGACGCCGCCGGAGCTCGACTCCTGGTTGTAACCGTCGATCATCTCGCCGGACGGCTCCTGGCACGACAGGTCCAGATCGTTCCGGTTGTTCCATGCCAGCGAGACCTGCACTTCGCCGCTCTGCGCGCCCTCGGCCAGCAGGCGGCGTTGTATCTCGTCGTCGCTGATCGCGGGCGCGGGAGGCTGGATCGTGTGGGTGGTCGTTCCCGGTCCGGTCAAGTACAGTATCGACGCGACGTGCGCCTGCCGAAGCTTTTGACCGGCGTGCGTTCCCGCGAGGATCGGCTCGGCGATCGCCGCCCCGATCAGGCAGGCCAACAGGCCTGCAAGGGCGAATAGTACGCGCGTGCGATTGGATCTGGGTGCGTAGGGGTCCATAACTTCTGGGCTCCAGTGTAACGGCGTTGCGGAGCAGATGTCAAGCAGGCGTCTCGACTCGATGGACGACGCAGGAGCGCCGACCGTTTCGCCTCGGCTTGATCGAGGCCAGATGGCGTGCTCTTGCCGGCGGCGGCGAATACGCCCAGATACTACTACGCAGGAGAACGATGGAATGCAAAGCGACCAGCCGGGCGGCCGAGCCACCTCCGCATCGAAGCGGCTTTTCGAGGAGGCGTGCGCCGTGATCCCGGGCGGCGTCAACTCGCCCGTGCGCGCTTTCAAGGCCGTCGGCGGCGATCCGCTGTTCATAGCGCGGGGCGAGGGCGCCCGCATTTTCGACGCGGACGGGAACGGCTACCTGGACTGTGTCGGCTCGTGGGGACCGCTGCTGCTCGGGCACCTGCATCCGCGCGTGGTCGAGGCGCTCACCGCCCAGCTCGCGAAGGGCATGACCTTCGGCGCGCCGACCGAGCTGGAGGTGCGACTGGCCGAGGCGATCTGCGAGGCGGTCCGCTCCGTCGAGAAGGTGCGGCTCGTATCCTCCGGCACCGAGGCGACGATGAGCGCCATCCGTGTCGCGCGCGGCTTTACCGGCCGGGAGAAGATCGTCAAGTTCGAGGGTTGCTATCACGGCCACGCCGACTTCCTGCTGGCGAAAGCCGGCTCCGGCGTCGCCACGCTGGGCCTGCCGGAGTGCGCCGGCGTGCCGTACACGCTCACCGCCGATACGATCACGCTGCCCTTCAATGATGGGGCCGCGCTCCGGCAGCTTTTCGAAGGGGACCAGTGGGACATCGCCTGCGTCATCGTCGAGCCCGTCGTCGGCAATATGGGCTGCGTGCCGCCCGCCCCCGGCTTCCTGGAACTGCTGCGCGAGCTTACCGCGGAGCGCGGGACGGTGCTCATCTTCGACGAGGTGATGACCGGCTTCCGTCTGGCCTACGGCGGCGCGCAGGAGCGGTTCGGGATTACGCCGGACATGACGACGCTCGGCAAGATCGCGGGCGGAGGCCTTCCGCTGGGCGCCTACGGCGGCCGCGCCGAGATCATGGACTGCGTCGCGCCGGTCGGGCCGGTCTACCAGGCCGGCACGCTCTCGGGTAACCCGCTCGCCGTAACGGCCGGCCTGGAGACGCTCAAGATCCTGCGCGAGGAGCGGGATACGCTCTATCCCCGGATGGAGCGCGCCGGCGCGGCGCTCGCGGAGAGCCTTCGGGCGGGCGCGGCAAAGGCCGGGGCGCCGCTCGTGGTCAACCAGGTCGGCTCGATGCTCACCGCCTTCTTTACGGAGGCGCCCGCCGTCACCGACTACGCCTCCGCCAAGACCTGCGACACCGCGAGGTTCGGCCGCTGGCACCACGCCCTGCTGGACGCGGGCGTCTACTGGCCGCCGTCCCAGTTCGAGGCCGCGTTCCTCTCCGCCGCCATGAGCGACGAAGATCTGGCGGAGTTGGCCGGCGCCGCGGAGAGGGCACTGGCGCAATAGGTGGGCGCCTGCCCGATCGCGCGCCGGGCGATTCCGCCGGTGATTGACGTCTCGCGGCTGTCCTGAGCGACGGTTTAGACGGAATGAATTCCTTCGCTATACGGCCTTCGGCCAAGTGTCCCTCCGGGACACACCGGCGATCGTTTGGTGCGATTTACGCGGCCGTTATGGTTCATCGTCAAACAGCTCGGCGTCGCCCTGACGAAGTCAACGCACACACTGAGCTTGTTCCGCCGCCGCTTCGTTGCCATGCCGCCTCTGCCTCGGTCATTCCAGTCCAACGTATGACGTGTCGGGCGCAATTCAGGCCCGCGTCGCAACCGCAGACCAAACATCAGTCGCGGTCCGGATCCACGGTCCGGCATCGAAAACGGCCACCGTCGTTTGCAGACGGTGGCAAGACACTGTCCCGGAGGGACAGACGGCCGCAGGCCCTATAGCGAAGGAATTCATGCCGTCGCCACCGCACACCCACCGAGCATTGTCGTGCCCGCTCGCCGGCCGATCGGCATCGCGGCCTGCGGCCATCGCGCCCGCCTGCCTGTCGCGATCGCTCGGCAGGTCATTTTGCAGGCCCGGCAAACACGCTCCGCAGGTAGCTCAGGTACACCTCGTCCTCGCAGATGGTCTTGCCGGGCGCGTCGCTCAGCTTCGCCACCGGCCGGCCGTTGCAGCGCGTCATCTTGATCACGATGTTCAGCGCCGTGAAGCCCAGATCGTTGGTGAGGTTGGTGCCGATGCCGAACTGCGTGCCGATCCGGCCGCGGAAGTGGCGGGCGATCTCGATGGCGCGCGGGATGTCCAGGCTGTCGGTGAAGACGGCCTGCTTCGTCCGGGGATCGATGCCGAAGGCCTCGTAGTGCGCGATCAGCCGCTCGCCCCACGCGATGGCATCGCCGGAATCGTGGCGCGCTCCGTCGTAGGCCTGGCAGAACAGCCGGTCGAAGTCGCGGAAGAAGGCGTCCATCCCGACGACGTCCGAGAGCGCGATGCCGAGCTGCCCGCGATACTCCTGCATCCAGGTCTCCAGCGCGTGCTTCTGCGAATCGGGCAGCGCCACGAAGGCCTGGCAGGCCTGCAGAAACTCGTGCGCCATCGTTCCGTACCGCTTCAGGCCGTATTTGCGGGCCAGCTCGATGTTGCTGGTGCCCAGGAACAGATCGCCGAGCTCCTTGCGCAGCATTCCGACCGCCTCGTCCTGCCACGCCC
>DATGJU010000208.1:0-2862 GCA_035295045.1 Chthonomonadaceae bacterium | reverse complement strand
TGGCGCGCTCGGCCGGTACGGCGTCACGAACGAGCAGCTCGACACCGTATCGAACGCCTATCGCTACGCGCGCGGCCGCGGCGAGCTGTGGACGCATCGGCCGGCAGTCGCCTACGCGCACGTGAAGGACGGCGTCGTGATCGGCTTCGAAGTCGCGGACGCGGGCGCCGGCTACAGCTCGGTCCCCGGTATCGCGGTGCCCGGCGTTCCCGGCGCCAAAGCGCGGGCAGAGCTCTCCTTCAGCCGCCGCCTGGACACGAACGGCTCCATCTCGGCCATCCGGCTGCTTGCCGGGAAGTAACTCTCGCCGGAAATGGTGAGCCACTGCGCGCTGCGCGGCCGCGGGACGCCAATCGTCACGCGCGCCGCTGGAGGCTAACGGTCCGCCCATTCCGCCAGTTGCGCAAGCTCGCGCGCGGCGCTCTCCCAGTGGGTCTTCGCGTAGCAGTCCGAGAGCGCGCGAAGGTCCTCCGGCCGCGCGAACGGCGTCAGCCGGATCGCCTGCTCGTACGCGGCCGCCGCCTCCCGGTAGTCGCCCAACGCGGCGAGCGTATCGCCGATCGCGCACTGCGCGGAGGCGCGATATTTCCGGTTTCGGGCAGCGGCCTCGAACCATCGCAGGGCCTCCTCGTACCGGTCGCAAGCGCGGCAGACGTGGCCAAAAGAGATCTGAGCGTCCGGAGCCTTGCCGCGGAGCGCCTCACTGCCGATGCGCAGCGCCTGCTCGCGATGGCCAAGCCGGGCGTGGGCGATCGCGAGATAGGGTCGGATGTCGCAGGACCTGCGCCGCGCCTCGTCGGCCAGCTTGAGCACTTCTGCGTACCGTCCCATGCCGACGTAGATCTTCGCCCGCCAGGCCGTCTCCTGTTCGCGAACGGACCGCGCAAAGCCCTGGCGCCGCAGCTCGACCAGCGCATCGTCCCACTGTTCGGCCTCACACACCGTGTGAAGCAGCGGGGGCCCTCAACCGCCTCCCGCCGCACACTGCTCGCGTCGCTTGGCGAGGTACTCCGCGCGCGTGGGACGGCGCCGGATTTCGTCCAGGAGCGAGCTCGCGCGCCACGGCCTCAGATGGTAGACCAGCAGCAGGGGAATAACGGCCCAGACCGCGTGCGCAGCGAACGCCCCGCAGAGCGCGAGCGAGGCCGCGAGCGGCGCCACGGTGGCCCGAACCGTGACCCTGTCGAACCAGAGCGCGCACAGCCCCGTCGCTCCATACGTCAGATAGAACGCGGCGTCCACCCGGCCCAGCAGCAGGGCGACGATCGTCGCCAGGCTCACGCAGAGATACCAGGGCGTAGACCGGAGCATCGGCGCAGCGAGCTTACCGGCCCAGATCATGACTACCAGGCCGAGCGCCGCCATAGCGCCGGTGAAAGCGACGACGAGAACCCAGAGCGCGCCAAAGGCGAAAACGACCCGGCGCAGCGCGTCGCTATGGATCATCCAGGCGACTGTACAGAGTGCGGCCGGAAGCGCAAACACCCCCGTCAGCGCCTCCGGCATGTCCAGATAGCAGCGCCGCCGCAGTCTGCGCCAGACGGACGCGTGGCGCATTGCCGGCGCGAATGTCGGGTTCAACCGAATGCCTCCACCACCCCTGGACCTCGTGGCCCACAGAGAGACTACGCAGCGAATCCGCGGAACGGTTCGCGGCGCGCCGGGGTTTTCCGTGCGCTGCCGGCATCGGCGCAGGCTGATCCGAACCTGATCGCTACCTGATGGCCGTCAGCCGCAGCAGCGCGGCGCCGTGCGCGGGCACGTCGATCGCAATCCGCTCGCCGAGCGTCCCCAGGTCCTTATGCTGCCAGCAGTCGCGCACTCTCCACCGGCCGGCGAGGCGCAGCGCGGCCCGGTCGGCTGTAACCCGCTGCGGAAGATCGAACTTGTTGAACAGGCCGACCGCAAGCGTACCGCTCGCCAGCGGCCTGACCCAGACCTCCATGTCGTTCTCGGCCAAGCGCCTCTCCGCGGCCTCTCCTGCCCCGTCCTGATCGATCGCCAGGACCTCCGGATTGGTCAATAGGGTGAGGGTCCGCGCGTCGTTGTCCGGCAGGTTCGCGCCAACCATCAGAGGCGAAGGAAGCAGCGCCCAAACCGAGAGCAGCGTGACCTGTTCCGCGGACGTGAAGCTGGACCGCCTGTCCGGCCCGACGGGGCGGCCACCCCGCGACAGGTGGCCCAGCGGCAGCATGTCCGCGTCCGGCCAGTGCCCCGGCCCCACGGCGGATTGCCACCGCGCCGCGAACGAGAACTCGTGGCTCAGCGAGTTCCAGTTGTCCCAGAAGTCGCCGGAGACACGCCACAAGTTGGCGTGCGCCGCCACGTGGCCGGCAGCCGCGGTCGGCGTCTCGCCTGGCGAGAGGCTGTAAACGACGGACCGGCCGCACTTCGCAATCGCGTCGTGCACCGCTTCGATCTCCTTCGCGTGGTAGGGCGAGGACGTGTCGTCCATCTTGACATAGTCGACGCCCCATGCGGCGTAGAGCCGGAACAGCGAGTCATAATAGGCCCTGCCCGCGGCCGTGTCGCCGCGCACTCCCCACATATCCGGGCACCAGCCGCACGGGTCCTGGAGATTCGCGGCATCGGCGGCGTGAAACTCCGAGCCCTGTATCGGCAGGTTCGCCTTCACGGCGTTGCGAGGGATGCCGCGCATGATGTGGATGCCGAATCGCAGTCCCATCTCGTGGATCCTGTCGGCGAGAGCCTTGAACCCGAGACCGTTCGCCGCCGACGGGAACCGGCTCTCGGCGGGCGTGAGCCGCCCGAATGCGTCCATGCTCAAGACCTGGTTGAGCGAGCCGTTGTCGGGATGGTGCGCGGTATCGGGATCGTACCACCGGTAGTCCACCACGACCG
>DATGJU010000207.1:0-4085 GCA_035295045.1 Chthonomonadaceae bacterium | reverse complement strand
CGGCCCGGCTACAGCGCGGACTACCTGGAGGACCGGCCGGACGACCGTCTGCTGGCCTATGAGGCGGCCGACTGGATCCCGACCGCGGCGGCCGAGGCCGTCATCCGCAACAACGGTCCGCTACTCGCCTACATCGGCGGTAAGCCGTCGCGCTTCACCAGCCGCGACCACAACTTCCTGCGCGGCGAGGTCGTCGAGAAGCAGATCATCGCCATCAACAACTCCCGCGCGCGGGTCGATGTGTCCGCCTCATGGTCGCTGACGCTGAGCGCAGCCGACGGTAAGCCTGCCGGCCTGCCGATCCGCGGCGGCACGATATCGGCAGCCGCGCTGCCGACCGGCGATCAGCGGCGCGTCCCGCTGCAAATACCGCTTCCGGCGGACCTCGCGCCGGGCCGGTATGTCCTGGCAGCGACGATTCGCTTCGGCAAGGAGGCGGCGCAGCAGGACCAGCTCGCGATCGACGTCTTGCCCCGGCCCGCGGCGGCGCCCGCGGCGACTCGGATCGCGCTGTACGATCCGAAGGGCGAGACCGACCGCATGCTCAAGGAGATCGGCGTTGCGGCGCAGTCCGTCGGCGCCGACGCCGACCTCGCGGGATTCGACGTGCTCATCGTCGGCAAGGGCGCGCTGGGTCCCGCCGGCCCCGGGCCCGACATCCGCCGCGTTCGGGACGGCCTGCGCGTCGTCATCATGGAACAGACCGCGGACACGCTGGAGAAGCGGTTCGGCTTCCGCACCGCGGAGTACGGATACCGCCGGCTCTTTCCGCGAATTCCGGCCCACGCGCTGCTGGAGGGCATCGCCGCCGAGCATCTGCACGACTGGCGCGGCGACGCGACGACCAGCACGCCTCGCCTCAAGTACACGATCGGGCCGCGCCCGTCCCCCGAAGTGAAGTGGTGCGGTATCGATGTGACCCGCGTCTGGCGGTGCGGGTGCCGCGGCAACGTGGCCTCCGTAGTCATCGAGAAGCCGGCCCGCGGCGACTTCCTCCCGATCGTGGACGGCGGGTACGCGCTGCAGTACGCGGCGCTGGCCGAGTACCGCGAAGGCAGGGGGATGGCGCTCTTTTGCCAGCTGGACGTGAGCGGCCGCACCGAAACGGATCCAGCCGCCCTGCGCCTCTTCCGTAATGTCGTCCAGCACGCGGTCTCGTGGAAGCCCGCGCCTGCCAGAACCTGCCTCTACTCCGGCGATGCAGCCGGCAACGCGCACCTCCAGGCCGCCGGATTCGCGCCCGTTCGCTACGAAAGCGGCGGACCCGCAGCGGACGCCGTGCTCGTTGCCGGCCCCGGCGCGAAGCTCGACGCCGCCGCGCGGGACTGGATTCACGGCGGTGGGCGCGTACTCGCGATCGGCTGCGACGATCCGTCGGCGGCCATCGCGTCACCCGGCGTCCGCATGAGGCGAGGCGAGCACATCGCCGCCAGCTTCGATCCGCCCGCGCCGGGCTCGTGGCTGGCCGGTGTCTCGCCCGCCGATGTCCACAACCGCGACCCGCGCGTCATCCCGCTCGTCGCGGGCGGCGCGGAGATCGTCGGCGACGGCGTGCTGGCCGCGGCGGAGGGCGGACGCGTGGTGTTCAGCCAGCTTGCGCCCTGGCAGTTCGACGTGGCCGGCACGATGAACCTGAAGCGCACGTTCCGCCGTACGGCCTTCCTGACGGCCCGCCTGCTCTCCAACCTCGGCGCCACCTGCGAGACGCCGCTGCTGGAGCGGTGCCACCAGCCCGCGCAGGATGGCGACCGCCGATGGCTGGACGGCCTCTACCTTGACACGCCGGAGGAGTGGGACGATCCGTACCGATTCTTCGGGTGGTGAGAGTGGAATAACGTGAACGAAACGCGATTTGCGCGGCGGGCGGCGCCGCCAACCGAAAAACAGATATGGTTGGAGCGGCTGCGCGACTGGTCCGGCGCGGGCTGGGTGCTCGCCATGCTGCTGGCCCTGGGCGGCTGGTACGTCTACTCGCGGGTCTGGGAGGCGCGCGATGCCGCCGGCGCGCCGGAACAGACAGCCGTGGCCACCGTAGTCGACAGACGGGCAGCGGACTCTCGCGGGCGGGCGGGCAGCGGCTGGCACGTGACGCTCAAGTGGGACGGCAGGACTGCCGTCGCGCGCACGCACAACCTGCCGCTCGTGAGCCGGCTGGCGATTGGCGGAACGGTCGGCATCGCGTACCGGGTCGGGCAGAGCGGGCGAATCTACGTCGACGATATTGCAGAGGCGCCGAAGCAGCGCGCGACGGCCAGCCCCGCGGCGCGCTGATCCTCGCTCGTTCGGACTCCCTGCGGCTACTCCGCGGGCGGCGGTGCGGCTGCCGCTGCGGCAGCATTGGCCTCTTCCGCGGCAGCGGTCTCGGCCTCCTGCTCCTGGATACCCTTCAATGTACTGCTCAGCGAGGCAAGCGTGGTGTCGGCCGCCGCTGTTATTCGATAGTGCGGGTGGGCCGGGAGGTCGGAGACACGCAGCGGATGGTTCGGCTGCAGGCCGCTGATGTCCACTTCGATCATCGCGGGCATCTGGTCCGCGGCGCACTCGATCTCGAGGCTATCGATCGGGTGTTGCGTGATGTATGCACCGATCCGGACCTCCTCCGGCTCGCCCGTGAAATGTAGCGGCACCTGCGTCTTCACGCGATCGTCTCGGCGCACCTGCTGAAACGTCACTTGCAGTAGGCCGTGCGTGAGCGGATCCCGCTGTACGCTGGAGATAAGGGCGCGCTGGTGCTTCTTGTCGGCGGTGACGAGATCGACGAATGAGGCGGCCCCGTGCCGGGTGATGAACTCGTCGAGAGGCTTGGTCTCGAGTTGGTAGTGGGCCGTCGGCATTCCCCTGTGCTGGACCGAAACGGGCACGAACCCGTCGCGCCGCAACTGCTTTACGGCGCCCTTTGTAGCTGCTTCGATCGGGCGAAGCGCGAATTGAGTGGGCATGGTCTGGTTCCTTTTCCGGTAATGGAGATTCCCTCGCCGACGGGTTGCGTGGCGGCCGTTCGCCGCGACGCGGCATCCGCGCCACGAACGATACCAAATGCGGCTCTGTCCGATTCGGCGTGGGCGCTTGCAGCAGGATGAAGCCGACGAGCAAACGCGTCGGCGATATTGTAGTGTTACATTTTACGGCGAATTATGCAATTCGTCCCAGCCCGCCGTGTCGATCCCCGCGGCGGACCGCCGACCGAACCTCCGCTTCATTGCGTTCCGACGGAGGGCGCCGCCTCGGTAATCGCGTAACGACCGCCCCGCCCGACACTCTGGCAGCTATGGCCTCGCCTGCGCGCGGCGCGATGCTTCCAGCAGCCGCACTTCGTAGCGGCCGAGCGTCAGCGGCGCGCCGTCAAGCATTATGCGCGCCGGGCTGCTCCGTTTATTGATCAGCAGCGTCTGCGTCCTGGAGGCCAACACCTCGATCTCAGGGGAGCTGGACGTCGCGCGATACAGGCGCGTGCCGGGCGGGAACATATCGCGGAAGGCCTTGACGACTCCGTAGTGCGCGGTTGGCTGCCCGCCGTCCGGCTGCATCAGGTCCGTGAAGAGCTGGTATCCGCCGCCCTCGCCCTGAAGGAATCCCCAGAGCAGAGCGACCTGCGGCGCCCCCGCGGTGGCCATGTGCAGGTAGATCGAGGCGTACTCCGCGGCGACGAAGTCCGGATTGCGCAGCCGCTCTCCGCCGTAGAACTCGGCCCACCAGATCGGCAGGTCCGTCTTCGCGCGGATTTGTCGAACGATGTCGGCGTACAGGCGCGTCTGAGCCAGCATTTCGCGCTCGGTGTGGCGGCCGGAATCGTGGTTGGTGTCGGTTAGCGAGCGGTCCAGGGCGATGAACTCGGCGCCGTGCTTGTGCGCCAGCCAGTAGTCGATTACCTTCATATTGCGCTCGGTAATTGGCGATGCGCCATACCACTCGCGCGCGTTCAGTCCCGTGCCCTCGACTACGAGGTAGGGGCCGCCGACCTTGATCGAGCTATCCACCGATTTGAGCGCGTCGTAAACCTGATTGTACAGCTCGGTGTAGCGAACATAATCCCAGTTGTGGCCTGGCGCGTCCCAGAACCCCTTGAACTCGTTCCAGACGTGGAA
>DATGJU010000206.1:0-3621 GCA_035295045.1 Chthonomonadaceae bacterium | reverse complement strand
AGATAATCCGCATGAACCATGGTCGCGACAGGATCAATCGAACACCAGCGAGTTGAGGAAGTGCGAGGCCAGCTTGCTTCCTGCTTCCGATTTAACGACCGAACTAAATACCACCAGTATGGTCGTGCCCTTCTGAAACATCCTCATTCTCAACAGGGCATGCTGTCCGTTAACAGACGCGCGAGAGACGTATATCATCTGGCGGCCCTTGCGGCCCTTATAGATAACGTCGCTTGAGCTATCCAAGGCATATTGGTCGTCGGCCATGGACTTCCGCATGAACGTGGACAGCAGCTTAGTCGCGGCGGCCGACGATTTACGGCCATGAGCGGCTACTCGTATCCACATGATTGCAGCATCGATATCCGGGGCCTTCTCGGCCTCCCACATGATCATCCTGCCGTGCGAATCGGACTGCTCTGTGCGCTTGGGCGTGCCGGGCACCTGGATGCGAATATGCGCCTCCTTCGGCTCGAACGTCTGCCACTCGATCGGACCGGACTGAGCGCGGCAGGGCGCTTGATGGAGTAAGGCGAGCAGTGCCAGAGCAAGCATCCAGAGAGCGGCGAACGCATAGCGAGATGAAGTGGTGCGCTGGTTCACAGGGGCTCCTTCAAAGGTCTGGCGGGAGGCGACGATCGGCGTCTCGCCTTCAAGCCATCCGTCGAACGGTGGATTAGCGAGCAGTTCTTGCCGTCAGGAGATTATTGCATGTTTCGCGAGTAATTAAGCTCGTTTGACAGCCCCCGCGCCGCGCCAATTCCGGAAACCGATCCAACGGGGGCCGTGAGGGCGGTCCCCGGTATCTCGCCTGCGCGTTCGCGGCTGCCGGCTCCCGGCGCGACCGACCGCGCAGGATTCACAGTCGCCGCGGGGAATTACGACGGAGGCGCAGCGACGTGATTCCGGGGACACGGGCTGCGATCGATCATGCGAGCGCGGCGGTAGTCCGCTGCAAGGATGCGCCGGTACGATTCCGGGGCCGCGGTCGCAATCCTCCGGCACGGGAGCGGTGAATGAACAAGACTCTAGTTTGCGGGGCAGTCTCCGCCGTGCTCCTTTGTACGCTCGCCACTTCCGCGGCCCGCTCGCAGTCCGCCGCGGCCAACGTCGCCAGGGCGCAGCAGACGCTTGGCGAGATCGAGCGGCTGATCGACGGCATGCACGCCCGGGCGGCCGGCGGGGGGACCGGCGAGCCGGCAAAGATGGCCACCGGAAGCCTGTTCGACGGCGCGACGCTGGCTGGATGGAAGCCGACCGACTTCCGCGGCGCGGGCGCAGTGCGAGTCGACCCTCGCTTTCGCGGCGGCACGCCCGCCATCGTCGTCGACGCCGGCTCCGCCCTGACCGGCATCACCTGGACCGGCAAGGATTCGATTCCGAAGACCAACTACGAGATCAGCCTGGAATCGATGAAGATCGACGGCCTCGACTTCATGTGCGGGCTCACCTTTCCGGTCGACTCGTCCTACGCGACGCTGATACTCGGTGGCTGGGGCGGCAATGTCGTCGGCATCTCAAGCATCGAGGGGCAGGACGCATCGGAGAATGAGACCAGCCGCGGGATGGAGTTCGCGAAGGACCACTGGTATGCGGTGCGGATGCGCGTGACGCCGGCCAGACTGGAAGCGTGGCTGGACGACAAGAAGATCGTGGATGTGAACATCGCCGGCAAGAAGATCGGCCTGCGCTTCGGCGAAATCTCGAAATCGGCGCCGCTCGGCCTCGCCAGCTACCAGACGAAGGCCGCCTGGCGCAACATCCGGCTGCGGGAGCTGGGCGGTCCACAGCAGGCAGCAGGCAACCGCCTGTAGGCAGTCGGCGGGATTGGCGCGAATCGGTGGCGGTCGAGCACGGAAGGCTATTCGACTGCCCGAGTGGCAGACAAGGCGGAGGGTCAAATGGCGCTGCCGGTACAGTTCGAGAAGGATCGCTATAGTGAGGATGAGTACTTCGACTTCGAGCAGAGTTCGTTCGGGCGTTGGGAGTACGTGAACGGTGAAATCCGCGCCGTGGCGGGCGGCACAGACGATCATAACACCATTTTAGGTAACGTGGGTACAGCGCTCCGTGTCGCTCTGTCCGGCAAAGCATGTCGGGTCTATTTCGCGGAAATGAAACTGCACACCTGCGACGGCATCAACACGTTTCCCGACGTGGCCGTCGTCTGCGGGCCTCGCCAGTATTACCGTAACCGGAAAGATGTCGTCACCAATCCGATCCTGATCGCCGAGGTGCTCTCCGATTCGACGGCGGGATACGACCGGGGCGACAAATTCGATCACTACAAGACCATAGCGGCCCTCCAGGACTATCTCATGGTCTTTCAGGACAAGCCGCACGTAATACTGAACACACGCGGCGGCGACGGCTGGATAGAGCGAGACTATGTCGGGCTGGAATCGGTGGTCCCGCTGCCGTCCCTCGGAGTGGAACTGGCGCTCGCGGATGTCTACGAACAGATCGAGTTCGACGGCGCATCCTGACAGGTCCCATGAGCTGCGTTCACAGGGATGCACGAAAGTGTTAGCTCCGCCGGAATGGGAAGCCGGGGCGCGTTTTCAGGATAGGAGAGCGGCACATGGCGGAGATCGCCGCTTTGGAAATCCGCCGGCTTGAGACGCGCGACCCGCTGGCCATCTCCTCGGCGTTTACGGCGATGGGCTGGAACAAGCCCGCGGCGCAGTACGAGCGCTACCTACGCGAGCAGGCGGCCGGCGAGCGCGTCGTCCTTCTGGCGTTTGTCGAGGGCGAGTTTGCAGGCTATCTGTGCGTCGTCTGGGAGCCTGGCTACCCACCGTTCCGCGACGCCGGCATCCCGGAAATCCAGGACTTCAACGTGGTGGCCCGCTACCGGCGGCAGGGGATCGGCAGCGCGCTGATGGAGGAGGCCGAGCGGTTCGCCGCAGAGCGATCACCCGTTGTGGGGATCGGCGTCGGCATGACGGCCGACTACGGCGCCGCCCAGCGCCTCTACGTCCGGCGGGGCTATGTGCCGGATGGACGCGGCCTCACCGCGGACAACCGCCCGCTGGCGTGGGGCGACCAGGTCACGGTCGACGATAACCTGGTCCTGCACTTCACGAAGCGGATAAACAATTAGGTGGGTGACACGCCTACACGGGGGTGTCGTTGGATAGACGCCGCGCGTTGCGGTAGGTGAGCGCCCCCTCCACTCCCAACAGCGCGAGGGCGATCCAGACCAGCGCGAAGCCGCCGAGCTGCGCCGCCGTAAGCGGCTCCCGGAACAGCAGCGCGCCGAGCAGGAACTGGAGCGTGGGCGCAATGTACTGCAGGATGCCGATCTGTGCGAGCGGCACGCGCTGCGCGGCGGCGGCGAACAGCACGAGCGGCAGAGTGGTGACGGCGCCGCAGCAGAGCAGCAGCGCCAGCCCGGCCGGCGAGAGGTGAAGGAACGCGGCGTGGCCGGAGCGCGCCTGGAACGCGAGGTAGGCGAGGCCGGGCAGGAAGAGGATGGCGGTCTCCAGCGCGAGGCCGTGGAACGAGCCGAGCGGCGCGGCCTTCTTCACCGCGCCGTACAGGCTGAAGGTGACGGCCAGCGTGAGGGCGACGCGCGGCACCGAGCCATACACGCGCGTAAGGTAGAGAACGGCCACGCCC
>DATGJU010000205.1:0-4771 GCA_035295045.1 Chthonomonadaceae bacterium | reverse complement strand
TCCACTTGCCGCAGCGGAGCACCACCCGGATTTGCTTCATGGTCTTCGGCTCCTAAGCGCAAACTCTGTACGCTATAATTCGATCGATAATTGCCCTGATCTGACCGGTGCATCCGAGCAAACGTCGTCGTAAAGAAACTCACTCGACGGATTGTGTTCCCTGAATCGCGCTATGGCTCGGTCTGGCGAGCGCACGGCATAGCAATAGACGCAACCATGCGGGCGTGTATCGTAGTCACCGATATCACGGCTAAGGAGGCGCCCGTAGTCTGTTCGTAGTTGCGCTCGAGCGACGGAATGAATTCCTTCGCTGTACGGCCTATGGCCCCGTGTCCCTGCGGGACACCAATGCCTCCGCGTGATCTACGAAGTGACTCGGAGCAGCTACTTAGCGGCGCATTCACAACCCGGTCGGTTACCAGCTGCCTTGGAAATGATCGGTCTGCGCGCCACATCGCTTAGCCGCTTGACGTCGATACAGCGTGACAATGGCTGGACCGAAACCAATTGCGCCGGGAGCAGATTGTTAAGGTTATTCCTCGTTGCGCCGCGTCCAAGTACAGCAACTGCGCTAACTCTCGCTTATGTTCGATCGGTGGGTCCCACCACCGATTTCCGGTGTCTGTCGCTATCGCATCCATATTGTTGCGGGTCTTGCGATAAAGATGGAGAAAGGAGATCACAACCTCATCGACGCAACCGCACAACGCGTCCGCGATTCGCCTGAAATTAGCAACGTGAAAATCGCTTGTGGTTTCATCGGACATTACGATCGTGTCATACCTCCATACGACACATCGCGGCCCAAACCTCTTTGCCAATGTCCGAACAGTCGTCAAGAACGCACGTCGTCCGCGCTATAACACCGCGGTGCTGAACACTAATGGCAACAGACATAATTCTACCACAAAACGAGAACATGCGAGTCAGTAGGTGAATTGCCGAGTGGTTCACCGCCTGCCTTCATATTACCTTCGACCCGCCCTCGCGCAGGGCATGTCCCGGCGGGCGTCGAATAGGAGCGGGGAGGGCGAAGGCATGCGCGCGCTCATCATTGCGAACGGCGAGCCGCCCTCGGCGGAAACGGCGCGCGCGGCGGCGGAGGGCGCGGACCTCGTGATCGCCACCGACGGCGCGGCGCACAAAGCCGCGGCGCTGGGCCTCGCGCCGGACGTGATCTGCGGAGATTTCGACTCGCTCGACCGCGCCATTGCGGAACACGCATTCCCAGAGGCCGAGTTCCTCGCGCTGCCGGATCAGAGCCTGGCCGACCTGGAGAAGGCGCTGCGGCTGGCGCGAGAGCGAGGCGCGACGGAGGCGACGTTCCTCGGAGCCGGCGGCGGGCGCGTAGACCATGCGCTGACGGCCGTCGCGCTGCTCCTGCGCTATGCCTCCGAGCTCCCGCTGACGCTGCTGCATGACGGAAGCGCGGTCCGCGCCGTGGCCGGCGGCGCCGCGGCGCCCGGCCGACTTTCGCTGCGCACGCGTCCCGGCGACACGATCTCGCTGATCGCATTCGACGGCCATAACCGCGTCACGCTCACCGGAGTCCGCTGGCCGCTCGATGGCGCGGCTTTGCCGGTCGGGACGCACGGCGTAAGCAACGTGGCAGCCGCCGATGTTGTCGACGTCCAGGTGACGGCGGGCGCCATCGTGGTTTGCCATTTGTGGGGTTGATCCAGGCATTCAGGTGTTCCGGTATTCAGGAGGGCTCGCCATCGTGCATCGGCTTCCCTGATTGCCTGAATACCGGAACACCGGGACACCGATCGTGCAATAAGGAGACCTAGTTGGCCAAGACATATCGAGTGGGCGTCGCGTGCATGTCTCACGATCACGTTTGGGGAGAGCTGAACCACTGGAAGGCGCTGCCGAACGTCGAGTTGGTGGCGGGCGGCGACGACGAGCCGGAGCTGCTTGAGAAGCTGAAGGCGCAGCAGGGGGTTACCCGGCTCTACTCCAGCTACCAGGAGATGATCGAGAAGGAGGATCTCGACATCGTCCAGGCGGCCGGCGGCAACAGCGAGGGCGCCGGCATTGTCGAGGCCGCCGCGGCGAAGGGCATCCACGTGATCAGCGAGAAGCCGATGGCCGCGTCGCTGGACCAGGCGGAGCGGATGCTGGCCGCCGCGAAGAGGGCCGGCACGCTGCTGCTCATCAACTGGCCCTCGGCCTGGTCCAGAGAGTGGCAGGAGCTGGAACGGCGGGCGCTGGCGGGCGAGGTCGGCACGCTGCGCTACACGCGATACCGGAGCGCGCATAACGGACCGATCGCCATCGGATGCAGCCCGCAGTTCGTGCAGGACCTGACGACGCCCGAAATCAATGGCGCGGGCGCGCTGATGGACTACTGCTGCTACGGCGCCAATCTGGCAGCGCGACTGCTCGGCCGGGCGCAGAGCGTAACGGGGATGCGCGGCTTCTTCGGCGACGAGCAGGCCTACGCCGCCTCGGACGACAATGCGATCATCATCGCGAAGTACGCGCACGCGTTCGGGCTGTGCGAGGCGAGCTGGACTCAGCCGGTGGGATACGCCGGGACGAATCCGGTGGTATATGGAAGTGAAGGATCGATCGGCGTCCACCACGGCAAGGTGCTGATCCAGCGGCCCGGCAAGGACGAGGAGACAGTGACGCCGCGCGACAAGCGGCCGCCCTACCGGAACGCGCCGGAGTACCTGATCCACTGCCTTACGACCGGCGCGCCGATCGAGGGCTTCTGCTCGCCGGAGGTCAGCCACGACGCCCAGGAGATCCTGGAGCTCGGACTGCGCGCCGCCAACAGCGGGGAGACGCAAAAAACGGGGCGTTAGGCAGTCGGCAATCGGCAATCAGCAATCGGGAAGACTTGAGAGGCCGGACGACAGGCGATTGGCAGCCGGCAGTCGGGAAGACCTGAAAGGCCGGACGACAGGCGGTCGGCAGTCGGACGAGGGCTAACGCCGATTGCCGATTGCCGACCGCCCAATGGGAGTATCATGCGATTTGTGGTAATAACCGGGCCTTCGGGAGCGGGGAAGACGCTGGCGCTGCACAGCCTGGAGGACGCGGGCTACTACACGGTCGACAACCTGCCTCCGCAGCTCCTTCCCGCGCTCGCGGAGTTCTGCGAGTCGGCGGGCTACGAGCGCGGAGCGGCGGTGATCGACACGCGCTCCGGCAGCGCCTTTGGCAAGCTCCCCGGTGTGCTGGAGGAGATGAAGCGCGCCGGCAGCGCCGTCGAGACGCTCTTCCTCGACGCGGGCGACGATGTGCTCGTCCATCGGTACAAGGAGACGCGGCGTCCCCATCCGATGATCTCGGCGCCCACCGAGTTATCTCAGGAGACGGGGATCGTCGAGGCCGTGGATTCGGAGCGCGAGCTGCTTCAAGCGATGCGCGCCCTCGCCGACAACGTCCTGGATACGAGCGAGATGAGCTCGGCGCAGCTTCGGGACGCGATCCACTCGGCGTTCGCGCAGGACAGCCGGCCGGGGCTGCGCGTGACCATCACATCGTTCGGCTTCAAGTACGGCCTGCCGATCGACGCCGACCTTGTGTTCGACGTGCGCTTCCTGCGGAATCCTCACTACGTTCCGGAGCTGCGGCGCCTGGACGGCCGCAGCGAGGAGGTGGCGCGCTACGTCCACGCCGACCCGCTCGCCGCGCCGTTCCTGGACCGGATTTGCGGTCTGGTCAATTTCGCTTTGCCGGAGTACGAGCGGGAGGGCAAGGCCTACCTCACGATCGCCATCGGCTGCACGGGGGGCAAGCATCGCTCGGTCACGCTGGCGGTCGATCTCGCGCGCCGGCTGGAAGCGTCCGGCCACCTGGTTTCGGTGCGCCACCGCGACGCCGGCCGCAGCCTCGCCGATACGGCGGAACTGGAGGAGCAGGAGCGCGAGCCTGCCCGCCCCGCCGCCATCGTACGCCCGGCCCAATCCCGCACGGCCGCAGTCCCGTATGGGCAGGAAGGGGCCGATTCCTCCCCCTTGCCTGTGAGCGGAGCGAATGAATCGGGGAGGGGGGCCGGGGGGTTGGTCCAGGAGAGGCGGCCGTGCTGAAGCTTCTCCACTGGGGCATGAACATCAAGCGATGGATCGTGATCGGATTCATCGGCCTGGTGCTCTTCCTCGCAGGCTCGGGCGTCCTGATCGAAGCCCGGCCGGCCGGCAGCCACCCGATGCTACTGCGCGCCGCGGAAGGAATCGCCGGTCGGCTGCACCTTGGAATCCGGCCCGGCACTCTGGGAGGGATCGCGACGGTTGTCGGCCTGTTGACGTGCATCGTCGCATTCGGCTTCCTGATGAAATCGCTCATGCACGCCCTCGACCCGGATGCGCGCGCCGCCGATCTGCCGGATATCATCTACCGGCGGCGCAAGCTGGCGATGGGGCGGCGCATCGTGGTCATTGGCGGCGGGACCGGTCTCTCGACGATGCTGCGCGGCCTCAAGAAGTACTCGAGCAACATCACCGCGATTGTCACCGTCGCGGACGACGGCGGATCGTCCGGTAAGCTCCAACGGCAACTCAATATCCTTCCTCCCGGCGATATCCGGAACTGCCTGGTGGCCCTCGCCGACTCGGAACCGGTGATGACCGAGTTGTTCCAGTACCGGTTTCGCGACAGCGTCCAGCCGGAATCGCCTGCTCCGGCCGAGCCCGCGCATGAGACGGCCGGTGAGGCGAGGCGGCCGAAGCGCGAGCCGGGTTATGGCGAGGGATTGCGGGACCACGCCTTCGGCAACCTTCTGATCGCCGCGATGTGCGCCATCAGCGGCGGTGACTTC
>DATGJU010000204.1:0-5010 GCA_035295045.1 Chthonomonadaceae bacterium | reverse complement strand
ATCATTATACACCCGCGGCGAATGGGCATCGGGAGCGCCTAGCGGCCTGCCGGCAGATAGCCGAAGTAGACGCCGGCCCAGTAGCCGAGCAGCCAGGCTGCGCCATCGTCGAGGGAGCGGCCGTCGGCCCCGCCGTCCGGGCGCCAGGGGTTGCCGTTCCAGCGATGCAGGGCGCGCTCCGAGATCGGCAGGACGCGCGTGAGCTCCGTGCGGGCGGCCAGGCCGCGGCCGGCCTTGAACGCCACGTCGTCGCGGTCGCCGTTCTTCATGGACCACTCGACGCGGTCCCAGGGCCACTCCTCCAGCGTTTCGGCGGCCTCGTCCGGCGCGCAGGGCAGCCCGGTCAGGCCGCCGAACAGGTAGTTGTAAAGGGGGCTGCGCTCCGGGCGCAGGGACTGCTCCGCGCCGCCCTCCTCCCAGCTCCGCCGCAGCGACTGCAGCAGCAGCGCGCGCCGCCCCGGGCTCTTCTCCAGCCTGAGCAGGCCGTAGAAGCCCATGTAGCCCATCTCATCGTCCGAGTGGTTGATGTTCTGCCACTCGCCGAACCAGCCCCGGCGGTACTCCAGCGTGTTGAGCAGATAGTGGTCGTCTGTGATCAGAGCCTCGTAGCGCCGCTCATAATTCTTGTCGCCGGTGATGTGCGCCGCGATCTTGAGGTAGTTCAGCAGCTCCAGAGAGTTGAGCGAGCGCTGGTCCGCCCAGGCCGGGTCGTCGTTGATGGTGTGCGGGGCGAAGACGGCCCAGCGCGTCCGGCGGCCAGTGTGGCCGATCAGGCAGTAGCCGCCCGCGATGAGGTTGTCTGTGACGCGGCGGCACGTCGCGGCGATGGCGGCCTTCTGCTCGGCGTCGGCGGCGAGGTCGAAGTAGGTGAGCCAGGCGAAGTAGTGCCCGTCCAGCTCGTCGCTGCTGGTGTCGCCCTTGCACCAGACGGTCCCGTCGACCGGAGAGCGAAACCAGATCGGGTCGGTCTCGCCCAGCACGCGTACCGTCTCCTTCAGGTTGACGCCCGTCACGCCGGCGGCGATCTCCGCATCCGTGACCACGGCGCGCGCCGGGAAACCTGGGATACCGGTGAGCCGCTCCAGCTCCAGCATGGCGTGGAGCGCCTGCCAGCCCTGCCGCTTTGCCGCCGGGTCCTTCGTCGCCGCGTAGCGGAACGCCATCGCGGCGACGTAGATCGCGTTCCACAGGCCGTCGTTGTCGCTGATTTCGAAGACGCTGCCGTCCAGAACGCCGGGCGTCTTCAGCGTGCGGGTGCTGACGTAGCCGCGCCGGTTGTTCCACTTCTGAGTGAGGCTGTCGAAGTGGGCCGCCTTCTCCGCGAGAGTGGTCGGCCGCTCCTCGATGCAGCTCGCTCCACCGTCGGCCTCGAACCAGACCCGCCCGTTCTCGCCGCCCCAGATGGCGTTCACACGGTCGCCGGGCAGCCACCGGCGACCGCGGAAATAGCGGAACCGGCCCGCGCGCAGCCGCCACGCCCCGCGCTCGGTCCCGGCCCAGATGTCGCCATTTGGGGCCGGGAAGAGGCAGCGCACGTCCTCGACCGGCATCCCGTCGTGCCGGTCGATCCCGTGCCACGCGCCTGCGCCGTCCGCGATAAAGAGGCCGATCGACGTGCCCGCGTACAGGTCGCCGTCGGCGCTGGCGGCCACGCAGCGCAGCGCGATGTCCGTCGATACCTCCGGGCCGTGCAGCCGGAACTGGCGCGCCGGCTCCAGCGACCGGTACGCGCCACGGTCGGCGATAAGGCTGCCGCGGTCGGTTACCACCCAGACCGCGCCCTGGCGAGTTCGCGCGGCCGAAGTGATCGTCGCGCCGGCCGGCAGCCCGTTCCGCGGCACGAAGTCGAGGACCTCGCGAGGCCGGACCGCATCCTTCGGCAGCTTCGTGCCGGCCGGGTAGAGGGTGGCGATCAATTGCTGGAACGTGGCCGAGCGGAGCGGACCTGGCGGCTTCGCGCCGACATTCGCAGACATGGTTAGGACTCCAACCAGCGCACAGAGGACTCGCAGGACAGGGCGCCGGGGAATCGCCGTCCCTCGCATGCCTGGCGCATCACTGTTTACGCTTGCCATAGATCTCGACTTCGGTGTCCCGGCCGGCGATCAATCTACCGGCACGGTATACAGGACATCGTGATAGACGAAGCTGACGCGCCGGCCGCTTGGCAGCCACTGGACGCTGTGGATCGTGCGGTCGCCAGGCGACTTGACCGGCACGGAGCCCTCGAGGCGCAGCCCGCTCCCGTCGAGACGGCTCGTCCAGATCGATTCTGCCGGCCGGGGACCGCGCGCGAAGTGGGGCGCGAAGCGCTGAAGCAGCCGATCGATCGGCAGAGTCGCCTTGCCCTCGACGAGCCAGCAGATCCGGTTGGCCGAGATGAGCGCAACCGCATGATCCACGTAAGGCTGAACCGCAAACCGAACTGGAAAGCGCTGCACGGCGTCAGAATGATCGCCGATCTGTTTAACCAATATCGCATACGAAGTCACAGGCGGCGATACTGTAAAGTCCTTATCGCTATCCAGGAAATAGATGCGGTTGTCCCCCGATGCGCCAAGAGCGTCCATCCCATTCGAGATGTCTTGCAGTGTAATACGGCCCTCGGCGTGGCCGCGCCACGGGGGGAGGCGGAACGCTGCCCAGTTTGCGTGGTCCCGAAACTCCTCAAGCGCGGGCCGCTCTTCCGGGCCGAGCCACACCATGATCGTTGAATGCCCCGTCCAGGACAAGAACTCGCTGCCGTCCAGACTTGCCGAGTACGTCCTTTGGTAATCGCCGCCAGTCCACATCAGGTGTGTGCGGTCGGGCGCGATCTCGGCGTTCCACGTATCGCATCGCGTCTGTTGCAAGAGTCGTGTTAGCGGAGCGAGCTCCTCGGTGCGTCGGGTTTCGGTATCGTAGATGGCGGCATGTCCCGCGCCGTAGCTTGTGAGTCCCCATCGGCGCCCCGTCTTCGAATCCACTTCCTCCGTTGCCGTGAGATCGTGAAAGAACAGGACCCGCCGATCTGAAATCCACCGGTACGATCCGCCGCCCGACGCAATGTCGCCTTGAGGCAGACTGTCCGGCAGCGAGAGCATCCAGGCCTTCACGGACGTGATCCGCGTCGCGTTCGCGAGCAGGTCGTCGGCCCAGTACGCCCTCCAGGCGAGCACGCCCCCGGCGCCGAGGCCGCAGACGATGACGGCCGCCGCCAGACCGCGCCGCAGCCTCTTCCAGGGCACGCTCGAAAATCGCATGCGCCGGATTTCCGCCGCCGGCCCGCGATCTCCTCCCGCGCCGACAGTACGGCTACCCCCGTTGCCCTTCTTTCGTGGCTCCGCGCCTTGGTGTGTGCCTCCCCACGCACTCCTTGGCGGTCTTTGCGTTCTTCGCGCGCGGTGATTCCCGCTTCTTCGTGCGAGGCCTTCCCGCACGCTGCGCAGGACTCGCCGCCCCCGCCCCGAACTTCTCAGCGCGGTGACCGGACGAGGATTCCGATTCCCGGGATAGACGTAGGTCTGGTCTGATTTGACTGGCGGGAGGGGCCTCATGTCTAACTCGGACGACCCAGACAACCCGATCAGAGGCGACATCATCCTGTGACGATCCAGCGACGGGGCGGCCAGAATCGAGGCCTTGTACGAGGGCGTGACGTTCTGGCTGAACCAGCGGCAACTTGCCGGGCTCTTTGGCGTGGAACTTCCGACCATAAACCATCACCAGAAATCCATCTACGATATTGGCGAATTGACCGAAGCCGCAACTCTCAGAAGAATTCGAAGAGTTCAGCGTGAGGGCAACCGAGACGTCGCGCGCGAGATAGAGTTCTACAACCTCGATATCGCTATCTCAGTCGGGTATAGGGTCAACAGCTTACAGGCCACGCAGTTTCGGATATGGCCGACGCAGACGCTCCGAGAGTTCGTTGTGAAGGGGTTCGTCCTCGACGACGAGCGGTTGAAGCTGAACAGATGCGGCTTCGCGGCCTGGTGTGAGGCTCTGCCCAGACCTCTTCGCGGCTTCGCGGCCTTCGCGTGAGAGCGTTCCCGCCCCGCGCAGGACTCGCGGCCCGCGTTCGCGAACGTCCATTCCAGGAGGCGGGAATGCCGGAGTTCGAGCGCGATCTGCAGGCGATCAAGGAGGAGGTGCGCGCGCGGAGCGACATCGTCGAGGTGATCGGCGGATACACCCGGCTCAAGCGCGCCGGCAAGAGCTGGAAGGGCCTCTGCCCGTTCCATGCCGACAAGAAGCCCTCCTTCGACGTGAGCCCGGCGCTCCAGTACTACACCTGCTGGTCTTGCGGAGAAAAGGGCGACGTCTTCCGGTTCATCGAGCGCAAAGAGAACCTCGACTTCATGGGCGCGCTCGAATTCCTGGCGCGGCGGGCCGGGATTCCGTTCGAGCGGCGGGCGCTCTCCGGCGAGCATCTCGGCGAGCGCGAGCAGATGGCGGCGATCAACGCGCTGGCCGTCTCCTACTTCCGCGAGAAGCTGGCCGCGAGCCAGGACGCGCAGAACTACCTCGCGCGCCGCGGCATACTGAAGCAGACGCAGGAGCAGTGGGACCTCGGTTTCGCGCCGCCGGAGTGGGAGGGCCTGGCCTACTATCTCCAGCGCAAGCGCGCCGACCTCGGCATCGCGGCGAGGCTCGGCCTGATCCGCGCGCGTGAGGGCGGCGGCCACTTCGATACGTTCCGCAACCGGCTCATCTTCCCAATCCACGACCTTCAGGGGCGCGTCGTCGCGTTCGGCGGGCGCGCCATGGGCGACGACCCCGCGAAGTATCTCAACTCCGACCAGTCGCCGCTCTTCGATAAGTCCCGCACGCTCTACGGCCTCGTCTTCGCGCGCAACACAATCTCTCCCGCCACGCCCGCCGTCTTCGTGGAGGGTTACGTCGACGTCATTACCGCGCATCAGGCCGGCTTCCGGCAGTGCGTGGCGACTCTCGGCACCTCGCTCACGGAGGAGCACGCCCGGCTGCTGGCGCGCTACAGCCCTCGCGTGATCATCTGCTACGACGCGG
>DATGJU010000203.1:0-10401 GCA_035295045.1 Chthonomonadaceae bacterium | reverse complement strand
CGCAGAGAACGCAAAGGGCGCAAAGGGGGAGATGGGCTTGCCTGTCTGGTACAGGGCGTTAAACGTGTGGTCGGGCAGAGAACGCAAAGGGCGCAAAGGGGAGATTGGGGCGATGGGACGAAGGGGGATGGTCCGGCGGATGGCTGCGCCATAGTGGGCGATCCTGCGGCCGGCGGGCTGCGGACCGCAGAGCTGCAGCGAGCCGTGACCGACATCTTCCCGTGCGCCGCCCGGCTGTGCGATCCTGCCGGGAGCTGCGCCGCGAGCTCGTGATGCGGCGCGGCCGGCATGCTCGCCTGCGTAGCGGCGGGTACCGGTATCCTGGCGAAAGTCTGCTTGTTATGCGCTCGCGGGGGCGCGAGGTGGTCTGCTCCGGGCGGCCGGCGGTGCGGCGCGCCGGCAGGTCCGAACCTTACGCCGTGTCGAGATGGCCGGAGAGCGGATCGTCCTGGTTGCGACGGCGGGCCAGCGGCCGGCGCCGGGCCGGCGGCCAGGCAGACTGCTAATTCGCGGCGAACTGGAGGATGCGGATGGCGTGACCGCCGCTGGTCGTGCTGGCGGAGACGCGCAGCGCAAGCGTGTGCCGGCCGGGACGCAGCTCCGCCCCGAGCAGGACCGTGCGCGGATAGTGCAGGCCGCGGCTGAACTCGTGGTACAGGTCCGCCTCGCGGTACGGACCGCCGTCAATGCTCGCCTCGGCGATGCCTGCCTCGGGGCCGGCCAGGACGTAGACGCCGATCGCGGTCCCCTCGAATTCCAGCGTGAGCGCCGCGCCCGGCTCGGTGGCGCAGAGCATGACGGCGGACGTGAAGCGCGCCCGCTTCTCGCCCGGCAGGCGGCTCCAGTCCGGCACGCCAAGCGTCCAGCCGCCCGTACGGGCGGCGGCGGAGAGTACGGCGGCTTCTGCGCCCTTGTCCCCGGGCCGCGCGGCGGCTTCAGTATCTCCTTGGCCGGGGACGGGGCGCGCGCTTTGGCCTGCGGGGCCGGCCTGCCGATGGCGGTCCGGCGCGCCGGCTGCGAACCGTGCGCGCGCCGAATCGATGAACCGGCCGTGGCTGTAGCTGAAGGGATCGAGCGGCGCCTTCGGCAGCGGATGCGGGCGCGGCCGGGCGTCTGGCGCCGGGGAAGTGGACCAGGCCCGGTCCAGCAGCGAGTCGATCATGCGGGCGCAGAGCGCGTGGCCGGCGCGGGAGGGGTGCGTGCCGCCGTAGCTCTCCCAGGTGAGCGTTCCTGAGGCGATCTCGGCGGCTACCTCGCCGGCCACGTCGATCGACGGCACGCCGTAGCGCGCGGCCACCGCTTCGTGCGCCTCGATAGGGAGCGGAGCGCGGCCGGACTGGATCGTCTTCAGCATCTCCGGGTTAACGAAGTAGACGAAGACGATGTCGATGTTCGGGTACCGGCTGCGCGCGTGCCGGACAATGCCCTCCATTCCCCGAATGCACTCCGCCCGCGTATGGCGCGCGTCCTGGTCGTCGTTCACGGCGAACTCGACGAAGAGCAGATCGATCGGGCCCCTGGAGAGCACGTCCTCGTCCAGCCGAAACGCGCCGGTCGTCGAGCACGTAGAGGATACGCCGGCGTTGATCAGCGAGAAATCCGTGGCCTGGAAGCGCCGTTTCAGGCTGTCGCCGACCAGGACGCGGTAGCCGTCCGTCTCGGTGATGGAGCCGCCGATGAAGGCGATGCGGCCGTGGCCGGTCCGCTCAAACGCGCGGCGCGAGTTGTCGAGCGCGCCGCGCAGCCGCACGGTGGACGCGAAGTCGGCGGCTGCGGCGCGGACGGGCCCCTGCAGCGCGATGCCGGCCGCGATCAGCCAGGCCAGAAGGGCAGGCAGCGCGCCAGTCGTGGGATAGTTCAGCCTATTTCGCATGAACCGAAATTCGGCGGAGCGGCCCATAATCCCTATATGCTGCGGTACGCGATGGGTCTGCGTGGGGCGATCGAGGCCGCGGTTATTTATTCTTCTGAGCTTAGGAGGGGTTATTTGGGGATTCGACTCCAAAATAACCCATGGCTGGCGAGGCGCGGCCGGTTCTCTGAACTGGGATCTAACAGATTATCGGATTCGCCAGGATTGTTGGGAGGCGCGGCGCCCACGTGCATCAATTGGCGGCCGGGCAATCTCGCGCGCGGACGCGGCACGACGGGGTCCCGCTCCACGGATGAGAACGGCGCCGCGACCGTCCGGGCGGCGCTGACCGCGCTCCACTCTAACGATTGACTGGTCAATACCGGCACGGCGCCTCACAGCGGTGAAGGCCAGCGTTCGCCGGGCTAAACCCCGCGGCTGCGCGGCCTTCGGCCGAGTTCCCGCCCATACGGGGCTATCGCCCTGCGCCGGAACATCGAATCCGAGGCGTCGCGTTCGGATTGTTCGGCCGTCGCTCGAAGGCATGGAGGTCAACATTTGGCCGAGAACTACCTACTATGAAGGTCCTCAACCGTTTGGCGACGATGGCTGCGCTGATTGCCGGCCTGGCAAGGGCTATCGCTGGCTGGTCGCCTCCCATGGCAGCCGGCCAGCCAGCGGCCCGGCGGGGCGCGAGCGTGCCGGGAGCGGTCGCGCGGTACGGGCGGTTGGATGAAGCCGGATGCGGTGGCGCCACAGGGGCTTTCCCCGTTCCGCCCGACACGGCGGGCCGGAGCCACGTGGCGACGCGTTACGCATCGCTTGCCTCCTGTCCACCGACCGCGGAGCCACGCGGCCCCGAACCGGGCTGCCGATCGGCGCCGCCCCGCGACGGCTTGCCGATCGCCGACACCCGATTGCCGATCGCCGGCAGCCGAGCCATACGGACCCGTACCGGGTTGCCGGTTGCCGGCTTGTCCCCGATCGCCGAGCCGCGCCAGGCCCCGCGCCGCGCCGCCAACGAGATGCACGCCGGCCCGGGAGGCGGTCCGTATCCGCCGGTGGCGCCGGAGACGAGCGCGCCGCTGCCAACGCGCAAGGTCGTGGTAGCGATGACATTCCCGGTCCTCGGCCCATCGCGCTGGAGCGACGACTACAACGTAAACCGCGGGACCTTCCGCCACACGGCGATCGACATCACGGCGAACAAGATGCAGCCGGTCGTCGCGCCCTTCTCCGGCATCCTCGGCTTCAAGACCCAGACGTTCTGGATCTATGGCGACAACGGCTATCGGTGTCTGGGAACGCATCTCAACGACGACACGCCGGGGACCGACGACAATACCGCGAACGCGGACTACATGTTCGCGCCCAACCTGCGCCCCGGCGATCACGTCGCGGCCGGCCAGCTCATCGGCTACGTCGGTAACAGCGGCAACGCCACGGGCCCGCACCTCCACTTCGAGCTGTTCGCTCCGGACCAGACACTGATCGATCCCTACCCGTCGCTCAAGGCGGCCGCGCGCATTTCCGCGCCACGACCCATCCTGGTCGATTCGCCGGTCCGGCCGGCGCGCGGCGAGGTGCGGATGGACGGCTGCGCCCGCGGCTGGGACCCGCAGCGCCACGTGCTCACGCTCCTGCTCGTGACGCGGCATCCGGCAGGCCAGGCCGCCACGGCCATCACCACGCCGACGTGGTACCGGCTGACCGTGCCGGACCCGGTGCTCTTCCGAGCCGGCGGCGCGCATGCGTTCGAGGTGATGCTGCGCGACCGCGCGGTCGGCTTCGTCGTTGCGGCCCCGCCGTCGGGCAGCACGAAGGCTGGCGGTCAGCCATCTGCTGCGATCGCGCGGGCGCTGAGCCTTCCGGCGGGCGGACGCGACGTCGCCGTCTCGAACGCGACGCCGAAGCGCGCGCCGCGGGCGCCGGCGAGCATCGGGCGGCCGGGCGGGTTCCAACCGCGGCCAAATGCGCCGGGAAGTCCGGAATCGGCGGCGCTCCGGGACATCGTCTTCGCCGATTTCGAGAGCGGGACTTATGACGGCTGGAAGCTGGAGGGAGACTGCTGGAGCGACGCGCCGACCTCCGCGCGCGCGTTTGGCGGGGCCGTTCGCGGATTCGGCGGCAGGTACTTCCTCTGCTCGTTTCATCCGAAGCGCGGCGGGGCGCCGACCGGCACGGCGGTCTCCGGGGAGTTCACCATAGATCGGCGGTACGTCAACTTTCGGGTTGGCGGGGGCCGTATTCCTGGCGAGACCGGGATCAACCTCGTGGTAGAGGGCCGGGCCGTCAGAAGCGAGACCGGCAACAACCGCCGGACGCTCGTCGCGGCATGCTGGGACGTCTCCGCATTCATGGGACGGCGGGCGCATATCGAGATCGTCGACCGCTCCTCCGTGCCGGACCTTGGCTACATCCTGGTGGACGACATCGTATTCTCCCAAAAACCGGCCGCCGCGCCGCACTGACGTCACTGTTACGTTTATCGAGATGGCAGTACACATCGGGACATCGGGGTGGAGCTACGATCACTGGGAGGGCGTGCTCTACCCGCCGGGGCTACCGAAGACAGACCGGCTCGGCGTCTACGTCCAGCGGTTTCGCACGGTCGAGATAAACAGCACGTTCTACCGCTGGCCGGGAACGGCGGCATTCGCGCGGTGGCACGCGCGGCTTCCGGCAGAGTTCCTGATGACCGTGAAGGCGCCCCGCGGCCTGACGCACGCCGCCCGCCTCTATGCGCCGGAGCGGTGGCTGGAGCGGATCGCAGAGGGCTGCGACGCGCTGGAGGGAAACCTCGGCGTTCTGCTCGTGCAGCTTCCGCCGGGAATGGAGCGCGACGTTCCCCGGCTCGCCTACTTCCTCGAGCAGGCTCCGGCCCGGCTGCGCATCGCGCTGGAGGTCCGAGACGCGAGCTGGAACACGGAGGAGGTGTTCGCGCTGCTGGAGCGGCACGGCGCGGCCTACTGCGTGATGAGCGGCGCGCACCTGCCCTGCATCCTCAAAGCGACCGCGAAGTTCGCGTACGTGCGCATGCACGGCCCGGACGCGAACCACCTGTACGGCGGGAGCTACAGCGACGATGACCTGCGCTGGTGGCGGGACCGGATCGCGGAGTGGCAGGGAGCCGGGCTGGACGTCTGGGTCTACTTCAACAACGACGGCGGCGGGAACGCGGTTCGCAACGCCGATACGCTGCGCGGGCTGGTCGGCGATTGAGCGAGCGGCGAGCAGTAGCTGACGTTCACGGCGCGACGGTCCAGGACGGCAGCACCTCTGACGCCGCCGGCGGTCTTGGCCGCCAGAACCATTCCGGGCTAAAGGCGACGCCAGGCATGACGCGGCTGTGAAGCCTTCCGTCCGACTCAAGATCGATTCGAGCGTATCTGCCATCGGCGCCCAGGCTATAAAGCAGCGCCTCTTTCTTGAGCGGATCGATGATCCAGTATTCGCGGACGCCGCCGCTCTCGTACTCGGAGCGCTTCCAAAGATGGTCGCGGGTAACGCTGTCGGCGCTTACGATCTCGAACACGGCGTCGGCCGGGCCGTCCAGGTACTTCTCCCGCAGGCGGTCCAGGTGCTCGGTAGCGACAAAGAACACGTCCGGCTCGCGGCCAGGCAGGTCCGGCCCGGTCTTCATCTGGAATGGGGCGTACTGCAGCTCGCCCGCCTGAGTATCCTCGATCCAGGACTCCAGCAGTCTAATCAGGAACTTGCCGATCTTCGTGTGGGTCCTCGAGACCGACATGGTAAGCTCCTGCGTGTCGGGGTCAATCGATAGGTGCGTATATTCGACCGCTCCGTCCACCCATTCGGCGTGAACATCCTCGTCCGCCCAGTCCAGGAACTCCTGGTAAGTCATCCGCCGATAAGGCAGGGCCAGCGGAAGGCTTTGCAGTGCGAACGAGGTCATTGTCTTTCTCCTGAAACCGATGCGCGACGTCCTATCCGACCGTTTGTGGCGGAATTATACCACGGCATGGGACAGCCGTACGCTAGCCGTCAAGCCGCAACGCAGCGCAACTTCCGGGACCGGGCCGCTGTCAAGCATACCGGTATACTAAGGGAAAACACATTAGTGACCGGGAGGATGGAAGTGGCGAAGCTAAACCAGATCATCGCAGTGGAGAAAGGCGTCAAGAGCACGGTCACGCGCGAGGTGACCGACGGCTATCATCAGCTTCAGAAGGCGGCCCTGCTAACGGGCATTTCGCGGTCCTACACGCCACGCGACGACGAGGGCGACAAGCTGCCGGCCGAGTACACGAAGGTCCAGCTGAACGCCATGGACTTGGTCCGGCACACGGCGGCGCGGCTGACCGAGCTGTTCGACGTTACGGCGACAAAGGACTGCACGAACCAGGTTGCGGTCGCGGACATCGTGGTCGACGGAAAGACGATCGCGTCCAAGCTGCCCGTGACCTACCTCCTGTTCCTGGAGAAGCAGCTCACGGACCTGCACACGCTGATCAAGAAGCTCCCGCTCCTGGACGGCGCCGAGGACTGGCACATGGACGCGGCGCAGGGCTGCTACGCCACGGAGCCGGTGCAGACGACGCGCACGAAGAAGATCCCGCGGAACCACGTTAAGGCGGAGGCGACCGACAAGCATCCGGCGCAGGTCGAGGTCTACTACGAGGATGTGATCGTCGGCACGTGGCGCACGATCAAGCTTTCCGGCGCGGTGCCCGCGTCGACGGTGGCCGCGCTGCTCGGGCGTGTCGAGAAGCTGCAGGCGGCCGTCAAGTTCGCGCGCGAGGAGGCGAACGAGACGACGGCCGTCGAGAAGAAGGTCGGCGAGGCGATATTCCAGTACCTGCTCGGATCGTGACCGGGTTGTACCCGGAACCGAGGGCTGGTACTATAGAGATGTGTGCGCAAGCTGAAGCTCAGGCTCAGACTAACGGACGGCGACGCAAAGTGGAGGTTCGAATCCTCCCCCGCCCATTTTGCGGGCGGGTATCCCAACAAGGCAGAGGAACGGACGCCGCCCAAAGGAGATTGAAGCTCTAACGCACCAAGAGTAATCGCACGTTCGCCTCCTTCCAATCAAGCGCATAGGTCGGCGGCCCGTCAGGGCCTACCCGATGTACGCCAGTGCAATTCTGGCCTGCTCCGCCAATATGGAGCAGTCGTCTAGCAGCAGGACGCATCGACTTCAGATTGAACCGTATGCTTAAAGGTCGTGGAAGGGCAGAGTAAGCGAGCGCGGCATGCGGGAGACCGCAATACCCTGATAAGGTATGTGCCAGCATATTCAACGCCCCGGTCGTCGGCTATTCGACCGGGGCATTATCCGTTTGGCGTTTCTGTTTGGGCTATGCCGTGTGGGGGATTGATAAGACGCATAGGAGATATTGGTCATATAGGACGATAGCGATGCCGGGCAACCCGACAAAAAACGGTTGACAGGCGGGTACGTAGGAGGTTATACTGAATTATGTCGCCGTATCGGTGATGGAGGAGCCATGTCGTTACTGCATGCCCCGCCCGCGCCAGTGCATTTTGCTCACGATAGCGAAGCCGAAATCGCCCGGCTGCTGGATTTTTACGGCGTAAGCTGGCAGTACGAGCCCCGGTCGTTTCCCCTAGAATGGGGCGGGAACGGCCAGCCGACGCAGTCCTTCACCCCCGACTTCTACCTGCCGGACTACGACCTGTACCTCGAGGTCACCACGGTCCGTCCCTCGCTCATCAACCGCAAGAATCGCAAGATCCGCAAGCTGCGCGAAAACTACCCGGACATCAACATCAAGCTGCTGACTCTGAGGGATGTGGAGGCGCTGTTTCTGAAATACGACCGATGGCGAGCGGCGGGGGTAAACGGGGAGGCGGAAAAAAACCTGAGCGGTCTAGAAGGTTCCGGCGATTTCAGCGCAGCCGCAATGCACGCTCCGAACACTTCCCTCGTCCCAACAAACCTTTCGACCCATCAGGACAAACAGAAGCGCACCGTATCGTGAACGCAACTCCGCCGCACACCCTTTCGGGCAGCTCTCCGCGCCGCTTCGCGTCGGCCGCTCAGCCCGGTCGCGACCTACCTTTCGGCACATCGCGCGCTCGAACCGACCGGATCGACACATCCGCACCGCATCGACAAGCTATCGACGCAAACTATCTCGATCGCTCAGGCTCCGCTGCCTTCGACTTTCGTCTCGTCAGCGTGGGTACATGATACAACGGTTTCGCGTGGTTGTCAAGGGGCCGTTCGACCCGTTTACGCGCCAATTTGGAGGGCCGTTCGCTTGGACGATTCGCTAGCGGAAATCCTCGTGCCCGCGCGCAGGCTCAGCGCGCGCGTCCGCGCCATAGGGCGCCAAGTTACGCGCGATTTCGCAGACCGCGACCTGCACCTGATCACCGTACTGAAGGGCGGCCTCTTCTTCCTCACCGATCTTGCCCGCGCGATCGATCGGCCGCTCAGCATCGACTGCCTGGCCATATCCAGCTACAGCGGCGACACGCGCGGCTCAGTCCGCATCACCAAGGACCTGGACGACAGCATCCAGGGCCGCCACGTACTGATCGTCGAGGACATCATCGACACCGGTCTCACCCTGGCCTACATCCGTCGCAACCTCCTGCTCCGCCAGCCCGCCTCGCTGACGATCTGCACCCTGCTCGACCGGCCCTACCGCCGCATCGTCGACATCGAGGTGGCCTACGTCGGTTTCACGGTGCCGGACGCGTTCGTGGTCGGCTACGGACTGGACTGGCGCGGCCGATACCGCAACCTTCCCTACATCGCGAGATTGAGCCCCGAGGCGATGCGGTCCAGCTTGTAGGCGGCAGCTGGCAGCTGGCAAATGCGGTCGCCCCCCGGCCCCCGATTCCGGGGGAGTCGGGTTCGGCGTTCGCCCCGCGGCCCGTACGGTGTGAAGTACGGCGGTCGCCCCTGGCCCCGTACGGGAGATAGATACGGCCGGCGGCCGCGGGACACGCGGTGGCTGGCCGCTGGCAAATGCAGGCGAACGACAGAGGAACAAATCGGTCTCGTTCTCGTCGTACGTGCGGACGCCGACGTGGCGCCGCTGTAAATCGAGACGATCTCCCATGCCTATTCCACAACTCAAGATGAACCGCCTGCGCGGACCGGTCTATTCCGCCCTCTTCGTGGCGGCTCTCGTGCTGGCCGGCGTGCCGCGAGCGGCCGGAATCGATGCCGGCGGACGGCCGGAGAGCCGCGCCGAGAGCGCGCGCCGGCCGAAAGCGACGCCGGCTGACACGACCGTGGTCCTGGACCACAAGCGGTATGACCTGGCAAGGCGCACCGAGCTGGATGCCTTCCTGCAGCACGTCCGCGACCTGCGGGCGCTTTCGAAAGAGGAGCGAGCCGACGAGGGCGTCTCCAAGAAGGCAAAGAAGCGCGAGAAGAAGGATAAGGCGGTCGCGGACACAGAAGAGACGCCGGCTCCCGCCGAAGCGGGCAGCCGGCACGCCAGCACGCGGCCGGACGGCACGGCGGCCAGCCGTGGCGCGCAGGCGCACGGCAGCCGCGAGCCGGGGCAGGACTCGGAAGGCGCGGCACAGCTCACCGAGACCGACGAGATGCCTGCCGGCGGGAAGCATGGCGGCGCGCGCGGGCGGGACTGGACCGGCAAAAAGGTCCGCGCGGGACTGAAGGCGATCGAGAAGATCGCGGCCAAGATCGAGACCGGCAGGTCCGAGCCGGACGCGCGGATCGGCCAGGTCCAGGAGATCGCGTGGGCTGTCGAGGCGAACTTCGTGACGCCCTGGTTCTGGCGGCCGAGAGTCGACCTGGCGGACTTCATCTTCGACGCCCGGGACACGACGTTGAACGCCTGTGGAAGGGGCTCGGCGCGAGTGCCCGCGACCAACCTGCGGACCTACGGCGCGCCGGACTTGAGCCGCGTCGACCCGTTGCCCTCGACGTACTGGTCGCCGCCGGGCAGGATCGCCGCCGAGGATCTCTACGTAGGCTGCGGCCGGACCGAGCTGCCGGACATCGGCTCCGGAGTTTGCGAATACAGTGGGCCGCATTCGGGGTATGGCTCGCACCCGAGCTTCGAGGTGACCTGGAAGGGCGAGCGCTGGAAGGTGAAGTTCGGCGAGGAGTGCCACTCCGGGCCGTTCGCCGCGCGCGTCTTCACCGCCCTCGGATACCCCACCGGTCCCGCGGACTACGTATCGCACATCAAAGTCCATTACGATCGGCGGATTCTGAGCAAGTTCAACGCGCGCCAGGTCAATGTGATGCACGTAAGCGTGCTCGGGATGCCGGTCCTGAAGGTCGCACCGAACCGCTACTTCGATCCGTTCGAATCGATCGAATACGCCGTCCTGAAGGACGGGACCCGCGTCGATCGCGAAGCGCTGCGAGACGGAGTCTTTCCGCGCCGCCAGGGCAAATCGCGTCCGAAGCGGCCCGAAACGACTCCCGCGAACTACGATCGGGCATACGAGGCGAAGATCGACTACGTCGTGATGCGGGACGCGAGCGTCAACTCCAAGGAGAAGGACGACGATACGAAAGACATCGGATTCTGGGACTACAACCGTCCGGAAACCGCGGGGCTTCGCGAAGT
>DATGJU010000202.1:0-5205 GCA_035295045.1 Chthonomonadaceae bacterium | reverse complement strand
CGTTCGGCAATGCCAACCCCGAGCCCAGCTTTGTCTGCCGTGGCGTGCGCATCCAGAGCATCGAGACGATGGGCAAAGAGCAGGAGCACCTGCGCTTCATCCTCGGCGTCGAAGGCCCGAACCGCTGGGGCACGATCAAGGCGCCCTGGTTCAGCCATGGAGCGCTCGCCCACGCGCTTCAGGCCTTCACGTCTCTGGACATCTGCTTCGCGCCCAAGATCAATACCTGGAACGACCGCCGCAGCGTTGAGTTCACTGTCCAGGACATCGCGGCGACGGAGTGGTGACCCGCGACCGCCCGCGTCGTTCCCCTCACGGAACCGGAGACTCTTCGAGCGATCGCATTATGGGCGCGCTGGAGCCGTACCGCTCCTCGGAGAGCCGCAGGCGGCCCAGGAATCGGGAGCGCGGCACGCCTCAAAATCGGGGTCACGCGACAACGGAAAGGAGCCAATACTTATGAGTGACACGACGAAGCCCGCTCCGCGCGAGCCTGGCACGAATATCGCAATCGGCGGCGGCGGATTCCATCACGTCGCGATACGCGTCTTCGACTTCGACGCGTCGCTGAAGTTCTATACCGAGGGCCTGGGATTTCGCCGCCGGTACGGCTGGGGCGCGGACGGCCGGCCTCAAGGCGAGCGCGACAGCCGCGCGGCGCTGCTCGACACCGGCGACGGCAACTACCTGGAGCTGTTCGCGGGAGGCGCGCGGCCCTACGGATCGGCCCCGCCGGAGGAGCTGCTCCTTCACGTGGCGTTCCGCACGTCCGACACAGACGCCGCGACCGAGCGCGCCCGGCAGGCCGGCGCGACGGTGACCCAGGAGCCGAAATCGATCGTCCCGGCACACGCTGAGGAGCCTGCGCAGACATTCCGAATCTCGTTCGTCCGCGGGCTGGACGGCGAGCTGATAGAGTTCTTTCAAAACGAAAGCCTGTAACATGACACGAACCGCCACCGACATTCTGCTGCTCGTCTCACGCCTCCTTGCGCTCGCTGTCATCGCGGTGTATGCTCCCGTCCTGCTCGCCGTGGCGATGCTCGTACTGCTCACGTCGCACGGTCCCGCGTTCGTCCGGCGCGCCTACCGCCGCCCCAACGGCGACGTGGTGCAGCTCTACGAATTCCGCACGGAGTGCTGGTCCAACTACCAGGAGACGCCGGTCGGCAGCTTCCTTCGGCGCGCCGATTTCGTCCGCCTGCCCCGCCTCGCGAACGTCCTCATGGGCCAGATCGCCGCAGGCGAGCGCGTCGAGCGCCTCCACCACTAGCCGCGTTGCCGGCCGACTTCGGACGGCGTTTCTGGTAAAATGCGTTCAGTGATCGCCGCAGCATCCCTATGCTGCAACGCAGCGGCGGCGACAACGGGGACGAGAGGACCAGAAATGAAGATCGGAATCCTTACCGGCGGCGGCGACTGCCCCGGCCTCAATCCGACAATACGCGGTTTCGTACTCAAGGGGCTCGACTACGGCTTCGAGGTGTACGGCATTCGCGAAGGCTGGCGGGGCCTCGTGAACGGTATCGTCGAGCCGGCGCCGCTCGATGCCTCGCGCGTCGACGAGCTGATCTACAGGGGCGGAACAACGCTCCGCTCCTCCCGCACCAATCCCTTCAAAGACGCGGCGCTGCTGGACGCCGTGAAGTGCAACATCCGGAAGTTCGGCTTCGAGGCGATCGTCGCGCTCGGCGGCGAGGACACGCTCGGAGTGGCCAGCAAGCTCTACACGCAGGAGGGCGTCAACACCGTCGGCATCCCGAAGACCATGGACAACGATCTGAGCGAGACCGACTACACGTTCGGCTTCGACACGGCGGTTGGCGTCAATGTGGATGCCATGGACCGCCTGCGGGACACGGCGCGCTCGCACGGCCGTGTCATGGTCCTGGAGGTCATGGGCCGCCACGCCGGATGGGTCGCGTTCAACACGGCGATAGCGGGCGGCGCCGACTGGATGCTCCTGCCGGAAGTCCCTGCCGACTACGACGCGATGTGCGCGCACCTGAAAGTGGCGTACGCTCGCAAGGGCTACGGCCTCGTCGTCGCCTCGGAAGGCGCGGAGCTGCCGCACGTGTCGGACGCGAAGCAGGAGCTCGACGCATTCGGCCACGTGCAGCTGGGCGAGCGGCGCGTCGGCGAAACCGTCGCCGAGGAGATCGAGATGCGGACCGGGTTCGAAACGCGGTCCGCCGTCACCGGCCACATCCAGCGCGGCGGCGCGCCGAGCGCGTTCGATCGCGTCCTGGCCTCGCGGCTCGGCATCCGGGCGGCGCAGTGCGTCCACGAGGGCGATTTCGGAAAGATGGTCGCGCTCCGCGGCACCGACATCGTCACCGTGGACATCGCGAAGGCCGTCGGAACGCTGCGCACCGTCCCGATCGAGCTCTACGATTCGGTCCAGGCGCTGTTCAACAAGTAACGGTTCCGGTCCAAATCGCGCTCGAAACTCCCGATAACCAGATTAACGATAATCGTGGAGGCCTGGTCGGCGCGATGGACATCGACATAGAGGACACGTCACAACCCGCGCAGGACGACGGTGCGGGCGAGCGCAGCCGCGAGCGGCGCTTCGCCCGCCTGCTCATCGGCGGCGGCCTCCTTGCCGGCGCCGCGCTCGGCGCGCTGCTCACCCTCTTCGGCGCCGGAATTCGCCAGCAGCCGGCGCCGGACCTGGACGGAACCTGGGAGCTCGCCGCGATCGGCGAGCAGCCCGTCGCCGCCGGCTCGCCCTCCGGTGTCGTCTCGCAGCGCGTCATCTTCGGCGGCGGTCGCCTCCGCGGCGAGACGGTCTACTCCCCCTCCGCGGCCGGCGGCGGTACGCGGCTTCCATTCCCGGACGAGTCCGTGGACCGCGTCAGCTCCAGCCCGGACAGCCCGAACCTGCGGCTTCTCTGGGGAGGCACCTACCAGATCGACAGCCACCGTCAGGTGACGCTGCACGTCGGTAAGGCCGTCTACTTCGCCAGCGCCTCGTTTCGCGCTGCTGGCCAGACGATGGAGCTCAACCAGGACGTGATCCTGACACTTCCCGGCGCCGGGAAATACCGCCGCGTTACCGCCGCGCCCCGCCGAACCTCCCGCGAATCCGCTCTCCTCCTCGCGCGGCCATAGACCACCGCCCCTACGCGCGGCTCGCGGCAGTGCGCCTGCGCGCGTACACTGGGCGCGGAGCCAGACGCCGGCGCCCGTCCGCCGCGCGGTCACACGGCCATGAACCGGCAGCCGTGCGCGTCGTGTGCAGCCATACCGCAGCGCCCCGACCCGCGGTTCACGGCCATGGATCGGCTCCCGTTCGTGCGGCGCGCAGCCATAAGCCGCCGCCCCGACACTCGGCGCTCGGCGACTCACTGGTCCGTGCATTCTCGGCGCTTAGCTATACAGCGGCGCCCACGCGCGGGGTCCGGACGCTCGCCGTGCAGCACTCGCGACGTTCACGCGGCAATGGGACAATCCACGTGCGCCGCTGAATCCGGCGCTTGCCGCACGGCTCAGCGGCCGGTTTACCGCGCGGCCTTTCGGCTTCGATAGAGACGATGGACTATCTCTCTTGGCGCGGCATCCGCGGAGACGCCGCCGGACTGCTGGCCGCCGGTATGGTATAATCTTCGCGCGTGGGTGGGGCGGCGCCGGCGCGACCTTCTCGCCGGTCTCCAGATTCCAGAAGCCCCGCGCCGGGCCGATCGTATCTTGCCGCCGTAGTGCGGAAAGGCAGGTCTATGGCGCTCCTCGAAACGGTGCCCGACCCGATAGCAGTAAGGCTCCGCGAGCTCCGCGCGAGCGCAGGCTCGAACGGCGGCACCGCGACCGACGCCGTATCGACGCCCGCGGCGTCGAATGGCCACGAGTCGCCGCACGCGGCCGGCGACGGCGCCGCCTCGCCGGGCGACGGGCCTGACGTCCAGCCGGACGGCGAGTCCGATGGCCCGCCCCCCGTCAAGCCGCTCGACCGCCCGATCGTCTTCGCCTCCGACATCGACGCGCGCGGCGCGTTCCGCGAGGAGTGGCTCGTCGTCGATAACGAGAGCGTCTACGTCTTCGGCGCCAACGGGGCGAGCGGCCCCAGACTGATCCACAATGTGCCGGTCCGCTCCATCCGCGAGGCGAACGCCGAGACGAAAGTCGGCAACGGCCACATCGAAATCCGCACCGACGACGAGACGATTTCGCTGATTCGCTTCTCGCAGGCAGCCGTTGGCGACGCGAACACGATAACCCGCCAGATCACCGCCCTCTCCAAAGGCGAGCAGCCGAAGCCGGAGAAGGTCGACGAAAAGAAGAAGCACTGCCCGAAGTGCAAGCGCGTGCTGCCGGAAGACACCTCCGTCTGCCCGGCCTGCGTCAACAAGCGCGCGGTCATGCTGCGGCTCTTCCGCTTCCTCGTGCCCTACAAGCCACAGGTTGCTCTCAGCGTCTTCATCATTCTCGCCACGACCGCGCTTGGCCTTCTTCCGGCCTTCATCAGCGGCCGGATGGTCGATGAGCTGATCCGGCAGGTGGCGCACGGGAGGCACGACATCCGGCCGATCGTCGGGTATATCGGCCTCCTCGCCAGCGCCGCGCTGGTGACGGCTGCGCTCACCTACGGGGCACGTCGCGTCCAGTCGTTCCTCGGCGCCCGTGTCTCGATGGACATCCGGGTCACGCTCTACAACAAGTACAACCAGCTCTCGCTAGGCTACTACGACAAGCGCAGCACAGGCACGGTGATGTCGCGGATCACCAACGACAGCGAGCAGATCTGGGACTTCCTGGCGGAGGGGCTGCCCTGGCTGGTGTCCAACTCAGTCGGCCTGGTCAGCATCGGCATCGTACTGTTCCGGCTGAACTGGTCGCTGGCGCTGCTGATGCTGGCGCCCGGACCGTTCATCTACATGCTGAACGCCTGGTTCATGCCGCGCGCTCGGAAGCGGTGGCATCACGTATGGCACCGTATCGCGAAGATGTACTCGTCGCTGAACAGCTCCCTGAACGGAATGCGCGTCGTGAAGGCCTTCGCACAGGAGGGACGCGAGAGCGGACGCTTCGAGAGCCGCAACCTGCAGGTGTTCGAAGCCAGCTTTGCGGCCAACTCGATGTGGGCCACCTACTGGCCGATCCTGAGCCTGCTCATGGGCTGCGGCTCGTATATCATCTGGATCTACGGCGGCAACGAGGTTCTTCACCGCGTGATGACGGTAGGCACGCTGACGATGTTCTCCGGCT
>DATGJU010000201.1:0-3491 GCA_035295045.1 Chthonomonadaceae bacterium | reverse complement strand
GACGGCACCATCCGTTACGCTTCCTACGCCTACAACAAGGTCGTCTTCGGCGACGGCCCGTCCGGAGTGCTCGGCGCGCGGCCGGTGCAGCAGCTCGCCGGGTTCGGCTTCCCGACGGACCAGCCGATTCTGTACGACGGGTGGTTCTGCGGCGGCCTCACGTTCTACAACCCGATTTCGGCGAGGCACCACGAGGGGCTGAACGTCGCCTACCTGGACGGCCACACAAAGAGGTTCAAGCCATCTCCCAATCCCAAGACCGATCCGACGCTTGTCGACAAGTACAACGGCGAGCACGTGGACGGCTGGATCATCACGACCGGCCCGTTCCGGCCGGCCGACCCGTCACAGCCTGTCTTCGAGTTCGCCGGCATCGTGATCGACAGCACCTGCGCCAATCCGGCCGTGTCCGCCTGCGTCACGCGGTGACCGCCGGTCCAGCCGCTATCTCTCGACACAGGGCGCCATGCAGAATCGAGGCCGGGAGATCCTCTCCCGGCCTCGTATCGTGGATTCACGACCAGCGCGCGGATCAGGCGCCGACACCGCCGGCATTGCCCGCTGCGCCGCCGCCGCCGCGTCCGCCGCGTCCGCCGCGCGCCCCTCGGCCGCCGCCGAAGCCGCCGCCTCCGGGCCCGCCGAACCCACCGCCGCCCGGTCCGCCGAAGCCGCCCATGCCGCGCCCGCCGGCCCCGCCGACGTTAATGCCGAGCCCGGTCGCCGTGAAGCTGCCGTCCGGTCCCGTGCTTCCGGTAGCGAAGACGGTGTCGCCGAGCTTGATGTTGTTGATCGTCGCCGGCATGATCTTCATCACCTTGGCGTTGGGACCGAGCTTAAGGACGATGGTGACTTCGTCCGAGAGGGAGATGGTCAGCGGCTCCAGCTTGGTCACCTTGCCGCTCGCGTTCGCGAAGGCCTGGGGCCGCGCCGGCTGTCCCGGCTGACCGGGTTGTCCGCCGCCGCCGGCCGGCGCCGCACCCGGAGCAGCTCCAGGGCCGCCCGCGCCGCCAGGACCGCCGGGGCCGCCCCGCTGCACCCGCAGGAAGTCCGGAACCTCGCCCGCCGTGATCGTGCTCGCCGTGATCTCTTTCGGCACGCCCTGGACCTGAATGGTATCGCCGACGGCCAGCTTGGACGCGTCGATCTGCACGAGCGCGACGCCCTTCGTCCCATTCGGGACGTGAATGGTCTGCGTGCCGCCGCCGAACTGGGAGTTGATGATAATGGTGCCCGTCGCCGGATCGCCGCCGGACACGGTGCCCTGCGCGAACGGCATCTGGCCCTGTCCGAAGCCCCCCTGGCCGAATCCGCGCTGGCGGCGTCCGCCGCCCGGCTGGCCCTGTGCGGCCTGGCCCGGATCCTGGGCAGGCGGCTGCTGCGCGCCGGCCCCAACTGGCATCAGTGTCAAGAGCGCCCCGGCCGCGCCGAATGCGAGTGCCAACCCGGCCCGAGGTGCTGCAGCTCTCTGAGTCTTCATGTGGGTTTCTCCTGTATGTGTCGACAAACGGACGTGCTTGCGTGATGTTAGAGTAGATTGGCCGCCTAGCCCAATAGACGAGGGCTGGCCGCAAAGGTTATCTTTGTATCGCGACAAATTGTGCGTCTTATATACTCTACGAAATCGCATGTAAAGGACTTATCTGCAGCGCGGTGATACCTGCGCCGCCGCTATGACCGGTGCATCGAACTTGACATCGGGTCCGCGCGAACCTATAATTGGGGGACAGCCGCTGCGAACCGAACAAGCAGGGCGCTGTCAGGAGTTTGCCCATGCCGTATCTGCTTGGCCTGGATATTGGGACCAGTGGGACGAAGACGATCCTCGTGGATGAAGCCGGCGCGGTCGCGGCGCGCGCGACGGCCGAGTATCCGCTCTATTCGCCGCGCCCACTCTGGTCCGAGCAAAAGCCGGAGGACTGGTGGAGCGCGGCATGCGCGACGATCAAGGCAGTGCTGCAGCTTTCCGGAATCGATCCCCGTGAAATCCACGGGGTCGGGCTTTCCGGGCAGATGCACGGATCGGTCTTCCTCGACGAATGTGGCGAGCCGATCCGTCCGGCGCTCCTGTGGAACGATCAGCGGACGGAGGCCGAGTGCGCCTGGATCGCGGAGACGATCGGCGCGGCCCGCGTGGTCGAGCTTACGAGCAACCCGGTCCTGACTGGCTTTACGGCCGGCAAGATCGTCTGGCTGCGCAACCACGAACCGGACGCCTATGCGCGGGTCCGGAAGGTGCTGCTGCCAAAGGACTTCGTCCGCTACCGGCTTTCAGGCGAGTTTGCCACGGAGGTTTCGGACGCATCGGGCACCGCGCTGTTCGACGTCGGCCGGCGAGAGTGGTCGCAGGAGATGCTGGAGGGCGTCGGCATTCCGGCCGATTGGATGCCTCCGGCCTACGAGTCGCCAGAGATCACCGCCCGCATCTCCGAGGCCGGCGCCGCTGCGACCGGGCTCTGCCCAGGCACGCCGGTGGCTGGAGGCGGCGGCGACCAGGCGGCCGGCGCGGTCGGAAACGGCATCGTGGAGCGGGGGATCGTCTCGTCGACGGTTGGAACGTCCGGCGTCGTGTTCGCCTATAGCGAGAAGCCGGTCGTCGACCCGAAGCTGCGGCTTCACACGTTTTGCCACGCCGTTCCGGGGGCATGGCACGTGATGGGCGTCATGCTTTCGGCCGGCGGTACGCTGCAGTGGTACCGCGATGCGTTCTGCCAACCGGAACGGGTGGTCGCTGCTGCATTGAACCGGGATCCGTACGAGCTGATCTGCGCCGAGGCGGAGCGCGCGCCGGTCGGATGCGAGGGGCTCATCTTTCTGCCCTACCTTACGGGTGAGCGGACGCCCTACGCCGATCCAAACGCGCGCGGCGTGCTCTTCGGGCTTACGCGGCGGTCGGACCGGACGCACGTCGCGCGCGCCGTATTGGAGGGCGTTGCCTACGGTCTCCGGGACTCGTTTGCGATCATGGCGGAGATGGGCGTGCCGGTCCGAGAGGTACGGGCGTCCGGCGGCGGCGCGCGCAGCCGCGTCTGGCGACAGATACAGGCGGACGTTACAGGATACGCGCACGCGACCGTGAACGTGGACGAGGGACCGGCTCTGGGAGCGGCCCTCCTGGCCGGCGTGGGTACGGGGCTCTACGGCAGCGTTCCGGAAGCGTGCGCCGCGGTCATTCGCGTCGACGAGATTACCGAGTCCTGTATCGTGTCGCGCGCGGCATACGACCGGTATCACAAGGTGTACCAGTCGCTCTATGGCCACCTGCGGGCCGACTTCGCGAACGTCGCGGATATCGTGAACGGATAGGCGGGGTCAAGCGTGATCGTTCATGGCGAGGAGCCGGTCGAGTTAGAGGTCGCGCCGCCGGCTGAGCCGAGCGGAATCGTGCGTGGAAGCCTGGCGCGGATGGCGCTGCTGATTTCGCTCGGCTGGCTCGGCACCAACGTCGGTCTCAATGCCGGCGAATTCGTCCTCACGTTCTTCCTCAAAGATAA